>JAUZEX010000783.1 GCA_030838815.1 Actinomycetota bacterium | reverse complement strand
CCCGATCGGGGAAGAACTGCAGGCCCTGCTGGCACAGGACGACGTCGAAGGCTTCGTCGGCCACCTCGAGCCCGTCGGCCGGGCACTGGTGATAGGTGATCGGTGCCGCGCCCGCCAGGGGGGCCTTGGCCTGGGCCACGGCCAGCATGGCGGGGCTGAGATCGCACGCCGCGACCTGCCCCGACGGACCTACCCGCACCGCGGCGAGCCGGGCCACCGTGCCCGGGCCGCAGGCCACGTCGAGCACCCGGCTGCCCGGGGCCACGCCGACCGCGTCGAGGAGTACCTCGGCCCAGGGGTCGAACAGCCGCGGCACCAGGATCTCGTCGTAGGCGGTCATGGCGTCGACGCCCGCCGACGCGAAGCTGGCGCCCCAGTTGGTGCTCGCAGTCACGTCAGACACTCCGTTCAGCTGAAGGGGGTCTTCGGCCTGGGTTGTAGCGCACCGTCGACGTAGACGTCGACCTTCTCGTCGAAGAAGGCCACGAGCCCGGCGATGGGGGCCGACTCCCGGAACGGCGCGTCGTAGCTCCAGGCCAGGTCGGCGTGCACCTCGGCCCCCGCCCGCACCGACCAGTAGCGGGCCGTGCCCTTGTAGGGGCACATCGTCGATGTGTCGGTCGGGTCGAGCAGGTCCATGCGGACGTCGAGCTTGGGAACGTAGGTCCGGCGCGGCAGGCCCGTCTCGAACAGGAACGTCGGATGGGTCGTCTCGGCCACCACCTCACCCGCCACCTCGATGCGAACGGGCCGGGAGGCCCGCAGGATGTCGACCCGGGTGTAAGGGTTGCGGGGGTGGACGAAGACCTCTTCGTCCTCCTCGAACCAGGCCTCCATGGCGCCCCAGTCGAACCGGATCCGGTCCCGGAGCGCCTCGATGGGGGATTCGGCGTAGCACCAGGCGGCGTCCTCGGCCACCCGGTCACCGCCGTGCACCGAGTAGTGCCGGGCCGTGCCCCGGCTCGGCGAATGACTGGTGGTGGCGGTCTCCTTGAGGGCGCCGGGCGTCACGTCGGCCCCCGGCAGGTAGTACTGCGGGTAATGGGGGCCTTCCCAGACGTAGAGGGCGTCGGTGGTGTCGGCCACGACGACCCCGCCGAGCATCACCCGGACCCGCTTCTGCGCCTGCTCGACCCTGACCCGACCCCGCGTCGCGATGGCATCCATACGGCACAGTGTGCCCGGTGCGGCGGGGGCGCGATGAGTTCCGCCGGGATGGATCGTCAGACGGGTATGCGAATCATTCTGACTGACTTCATCAGCGTCGACGGCGTCGTGCAGGCTCCCGGCGGCCCGGACGAGGACACCGACGGCGGCTTCCGGCACGGCGGCTGGTCGATACCGTTCTTCGACCCGGAGACGATGGGCCCGGTCATCGGCGAGGACATGGCCGCCACGGAGGCGTTGCTGTTCGGCCGGCGGACCTGGGACGGGATGGCGGCGGCCTGGCCCGACCGGGCCGGCGACCCGTACGCCGACCAGATGAACACCGTCAAGAAGTACGTCGTGTCGCGGACGCTGACGGCCGACGGGGCGTCGTCCCGGTGGAACAACACGACGCTGCTGGGCGGCGACGACGCCATCGGCGCCGTCCGCCGGCTCAAGGAGGGTGATGGCGACGGGATCATCCTGGTGTGGGGCAGCCCGTCGCTGGCCCGGCAGCTGGTCGAGAACGACCTGGTCGACGAGTACCGCCTGATGCTCGAGCCGCTCCTGCTCGGTGGGGGCAAGACGATCTTCCCGGCCGACGGGCGGGCCCGCCCGCTCGAGCTGGTGTCGGTGACGCAGGCCAAGACCGGCGTGCTCATCTGCACCTACCGGCCCGTGTCCGCCTGAGCCGTCGGGGTCGGGGCGGTCAGGGTCAGGCCGGGCCGGGGGCCAGGCCGCCGTCGACCTTGAGGACGGCGCCGGTGGTGTAGCTCGAGGCGGAGCTGGCCAGGTAGAGGGCGGCGCCGACGATCTCGTCCGGTTGACCGCCGCGCCGGAGCGGGACCGAGTGCTCGACCCGTTCGGCGAATGCGTCTGCGTCCCACGCCTTGCTGATGTCGGTCAGGAACAGTCCCGGCATGATCCCGTTCACCCGGACGGCCGGACCGAAGGCCCGGGCCAGCCCCACCGTCAGGGTGTTGAGTCCGGCCTTGGCGGCGCAGTAGGGGAGCGAGTCCGGGTCAGGGAGGACGGCCCCCACGCTGCTGACGTTGATGATGGACCCGCCGCCGGCGGCCGCCATCCGGGTGCCGACCAGCGCCGCCAGCCGGAAGGGGCCCTTGAGGTTGAGGGCGATGACCTTGTCGAAGAGGTCCTCGCCGATCTCGGCCAGGGACGGGTAGAGCGGGGAGCTCCCGGCGTTGTTGACGAGGACGTCGACGGCCCCGAACGTGTCGTACACCTCGTCCACCAGCCGGTCGCACTCCTCCCACCGGGCGACGTTGCAGGCGAATCCGGCCGCCTGGACGCCGGTGGCGGCGGTGATCTCGTCGGCCAGGGCGGTGCAGGCGTCGAGCTTGCGGCTGGCCACCGCCACCGCCGCTCCCGCCTCGGCGAAGGCGAGGCACATGGCCCGTCCGAGGCCCCGGCTGCCACCGGTCACCAGGGCCACCTTGCCCGACAGGTCGAACCGGTCGGTCATCGGGTCGGCCTCACGGGCTCTCGGTGCCGGCCCCGCCGTCGGGGAGTGAGGCCCGGAAGCGGCGGTCGTAGTCGTCGGCCAGGGCCTCGAGGGCGGCGGCGCCGTCGCCGGCGAAGGAGGCGCCATGCATGATCCCCAGCGTCCGGGGCGCCAGCGTGGCGAGGCGACGGATGGTCGGGGCCGTGGCCGCCGTGAGGCACGTGGCGCCGAAGATGTCCTCGGCGGCGCCGGCCGGGCCGACGACGTCGTTCTCCGTCAGGGCCCCGACGGCGCCGACATGGGTGAAGAGATCGCCGCACAGGAGCGTGGCCGTGGTCTCCTCGAAGAGGACCCCGGCGTCCCAGCCGTGGGGGACGTGGGGGGTGTCGACCCACCGCATCCGCTTGCCGCCCAGGTCGAGGAGCTCGCCGTCGGCCAGCGGCGGGCGGGGCGGGCGGCTGGCCTGGTCGGTGCCGGAGATGAGCGTCCCGAGCGTGCCGACGGCGACCTCGGCGTGGGGCGCCGCCTCCAGCCACTCGTTGAGCGCCCCCGACTCGTCCGCCTCCCAGTGCCCGAAGCTGACCCACCGCAGCCGGTCCAGCGGGACGACCTTGGCCACGGCGGCGGAGACGAGCGGGAACATCCGGCGGGGCCCGGTGTGGAAGAGCAGCGCGTCCTCGCCGGTCACGAGGAACTGGTTGTACGTGAAGCCGCCGGCCACGGCGTCGGTGAACGTCGAGAGCCGGTACACACCGGCCGCGATTTCGTCGACCTGCGTCTCCATGTTCTTCACCTCGCTTGCCGGTCGGTCCTGTCCGATGACCGGCCGAGCTTAGGGAAGAACCGGAAGGAGGCGGGACACGCCCTCTCAGTCGTCGTTGCCGACGGCGTGCTCGAGCAACTCGGCGTAGCGGGCCCGGGCCGCCTCCCGGCGGGCGGGG
>JAUZEX010000780.1 GCA_030838815.1 Actinomycetota bacterium | reverse complement strand
TTGCGGTGGTGGCGCCCGGTGGCGCGGCCGAGGGAGCGCTTCCGGTGGTGGCCCCCGGTGGAGCCCCCGGGGAGGCGGACGGCGGCGGGCTGGTGGTGCCCCCGGGAGGCGTCGCCCCGCTCGGCGGGCACGAGCCGGAGCCCGCCCCCGGGCCGGCCGGGCACGAGGGCTTCTTCTTGCCCTGCTTCTTCTTCGGGGGGCAGTTCGACCCCGGACCGGTCGTCGTGGTGCCCGTCGTGGGCCCGGTGGTGGACGCCGACGTGGTCGTCGTCGTGTTCTTCTTGTTGGGTTTGGTGGTGGACGTCGTGCCCGACGACCCCGTGGCGGCGGTCGACAAGCCCGGATGGTGTGCGGGATGGGTGACCTGAGCGGCCGCTTCGGCCGAGGTGAACCCGGCGAGGCCGGAGGCGGTCGCCAGAGCGCCCGCCGCAGCCAGTCGCCCGATGCGGATGCGCGACATCGGAACCTCCCTGTTCCATTGAGGGGGACGGCAACCTGGACCGCCTGGTCCGGGGGGCCGGCGGCGAGGGCACGCCACAGGGCGGTTCTGTGCTTCTCCACCGAAAGGGGACTTCCTGCCCCGTTCGGCACGAAATGGTTCAAGAGCGTGTAAAAGATCCCAAAGTGGATGCGGGGAACGCGAGGTCAGGCCGGGTGGTGGAAGCGGACCTGGACCCCTTTGGCGGCGCACCGGCCGGCGTAGGCGCCGTACTCGTTCCAGAGCTCTTCGGGGCCGCGGCCGGTGGCCAGCTCCCGGAAGGACCCGGTGGTGGTGATCCAGCCGTAGACCTTGCCGTCGTGCTCCCAGATCTCGCGGCGCTCCAGGGTCGGGGCGTAGTCGAGCTCGCAGCTCCACACGAGCCGGGCGCCGTCGGCCTTCAGGGCTTCGAAGCGGAGCTCGTCGTGCCACTCCGGGCCGAAGGCCGGGGGCGGCACATTTTTGATCCAGGCGGCCAGCGCGTCGCCCGGCAACGTCGTGTCCGGTGTCGCCGGCGCCTCCGACCGGACGCCGGCGAATCGGGTGAACGTCGTGGGCTGGCCCCCTTCGACGAAGAGCTCCACGCCGGCCCGGCTGAGGTCGAGGTCGACCCCGGCGTGGAGCAGGGCGGCGCCGAGGCGGACGGCCTGGGAGGGATCGGGGGTGCGGTCCAGGACCAGCAGCGACCCGCCGGGGGAGAGGCGCCCGACGAGGCGGTCGGCGGCCGGCGAACGGAACTCCGCGCCCGGCCCGTCCACGTCGGCCACCGACGACAGCGCGTCCGAGCCGGCCGGCGGATCCTGCGGGTACAGCCCGGCGTCGGCCAGCGCGGTCACCGCCACCACCTGGTCGAACCCATCCCCGCCCACGGCGGGGTCGAGGAAGTCGCCGGGCACGAACGACACGTTGCGGACCCCCAGCCGGTCGGCCAGCTCCTCGGCGCAGGCCACGGCCTCGGGGGTGGCGTCGATCCCGACAACCTCGGCTTCGGGCAGGGCCAGCCCGTAGGCGCAGGTGAGCACACCGGGCCCGCACCCGATGTCGAGCAGCCGTGTCGCCGGAGGGTGATACCGGAACCACCACCGCAACCAGGCGGCGGCGATCATCACCGGGCGGGAGGCGTACTCGGCCAGGGCGGTGTCGAGATCCCGGTACAGCAACCCGTAGCGGGTCCGGGTGGCGGCCAGAATCGCGCCCGGGTCGGCGTCACGCTTCCGGGACAGGAGCAGACTGGAGTCGTCGGCGACGACCACCTGGTCGAACCACTCCGGATCCGCCGTCGCCAACCGCCGGTAGGGCCCCGGGTCGGGCTGGTCGGGCAATCCGGCCCGGGCGAGGTAGCGATGCACCTTCGCCTCGCCCGGTTGGCGCTCCCGCTTCCGTCGGGACTGCTTACCCATGCGGGCCCGTCACTGACCGATGCCCCTCAAGGGTGCGACGGGGACGGGCCGGCGCCCTCGACCTCGAAGAACAGGTCGTCGGGATAGCACCACCACCAGTCCTCGCCGGGCTCGAAGGACCGGATCAGCGGGTGTTCCGTCGAACGGTGATGACCGGTCGCATGCCGGCCGGGCGAGTTGTCGCAGCACCCGATGTGCCCGCAGGACTGGCACATCCGCAGGTGCACCCACCGACCGCCGGTCAGGAGGCATTCATGGCAGCCTTCGTCGCTCGGGACGACGTCGGCCACGGTGTCGAGATGACTGCAGGTGTCGGCCACGTGATCTCCTACCGCCGGGACGCCGAGGGACGCCGAGGCTACCGGCACTGAAGCCGCCCGGGAAACCTGCCGATACAGGACCGATGGAACAGCTCTCCGCGCCGATGCTGCGGACCCTGCCGCTCCCCTGGATCGTCACCGGCGCCCCGTCCCGGCGCCACCGTCGCCGGGCCCTGCGCCTGCGGCGCCGTCAGGTCGAGACCGTCGTCCGGGTGTTCGAGGCCCCCGACACCGGCCGGCGCCTCACCCTGGTCGGCACCCTGCACCTCGGCGACGCCCGCTACTACGACGCACTGTCGGCGCTGCTGGCGGACCTCGGAGCGGCCGGCACCGCCGTCCACTACGAGCGCATCCGCCGGGCCGACGACGCCGAGCTCACCGCCGACGAACGCCGCCGCCTGGAAGGCGTCGAAGCCAGCGGCTATCCCGTCGGCCTCGACGCCTTCGTCGGAGCCCTCGGCCTGGAGCTGCAAGGCGAGCGGCTGGCCCTTCCGGCCGGCGCCCGCAACGTCGACGTCACCGATGTCGAGCTCCTCCGGGCCCTCGGTTGGGACCGTTACCGCCGGCTCGTCGAGCCGCCCTCCGTCACGATCGACGAACGGTCGGCGTCCGTGGCCCGGCCGGCGCTCCGTTTCCTCCTCAAGCACGGCCGCGCCATCGACCGCGTGCGGGCCCTCTCGTCCCGGCACCGGAAGGTGAACCGGTTCATGATCGGGGAACGCAACCGTGTCGCGCTGACGGAGGCCCTCCAGGAGGCGGCGCACCACGACGTCGCCCTCGTCTGGGGCACCGCCCACCTCCCGGGCCTGGCCCGGGCGCTGCGCCGCCACGGGTACCGGCTGCGGGCCGAACGGTGGCTGCAGGTCTGCGTCCTCTGATCCCGGCCGGACGGGGATCGCGCCGGACGAGCCTCTTGACCTGAAGTCCACTTGAGGTCTTATCGTCTTCCTGAACGGACCAACCGAGACGGAGGAACGACATGGCAACCAATGGTCAGGGCCCGGCGCCGCTGGAGCTGCAGATCGTCGTCGGCAGCACCCGCCCGGGTCGGGCCTCCGACCTGTTCGTGCCCTGGCTCGTCGACCGGGCCGAGCGCCACGGCCGGTTCGCCGTGCGGCTGCTCGACCTGCGGGACTGGGACCTGCCGATGTTCGCCGAGCCGACCGAGTCGCTGGTGGCGGGCGCATTCACGACCCCGACCGTGGCCCGCTGGAACGAGACGCTGGCCACGGGTGACGCCTACCTGTTCGTCTTCCCGGAGTACAACCACAGCGTGCCGGGTGTCCTGAAGAACGCCGTCGACCACGCCCTCGGCCCCCGGGTCCGCAACAAGCCGGCCGGGTTCGTGGGCTACAGCGGCGGGCCGATCGGCGGCGCCCGGGCCGTGGAGCACATGGTCGGGATCACCGTGGAGCGGGAGATGGCGCCGCTGCGCAATGCCGTGCTGCTGGGCCAGGTGGGTCGGGGCTTCGACGCCGAGGGGCTGCCGGTCGACCCCATGACCGATCACGCCCTGGCCATCCTGCTCGACGACCTGGCCTGGTGGGGCGAGGCGCTGCGGCGGGCCCGGGCGGAGGGCGAGCTGCCGCCGCCCCGGCAGCGGCCGGTGCAGTCGCCACCCGGCCCGCTCGTCCGGGCACCCCAGGCTTCGACCGGTGGCGGCGCTCAGGCCGGCGGATGATCCCCCAGCAGGTAGCGGGGGCCGGGCCCGAGGCCGGCGGCCCGGTCGCCGGGGTTGCTGAGCCGGCACCGCTCGAGCGACAGGCAGCCGCAGCCGATGCAGTGGTCGAGCTGGTCCCGCAGCGCTTCCAGCAGGGCGATGCGCTCGTCGAGCATCGGCCGCCAGGCGGCCGACAGCTCCTTCCATTGCTGACCCGTCGGGCCGCTGTCGGCGGGCAGGCCGGCCATGGCCGCCCCGATATCGTCGAGCGCCAGCCCGACCCGCTGGGCGGCCTGGATGAAGGCCAGCCGCCGCAGGACGTCGCGGCGGAAGCGGCGCTGGCCCCCGGCCGTCCGCCCGGAGGTGATCAGCCCCCTGTCCTCGTAGAAGCGGATGGCCGACACGGCGAGCCCGGAGCGCTCCGACACTTCGCCGATGGCCAGTTCCACGTCCCGCACGTCCCCTCCGAAACCGTCAAGTCAACTTGAGATTCTAGGGAACGGGAAAGGAAAGGTCATGGCCGTCCAGCTCAACCACACGATCGTCTCGGCCCTCGACAAGCGGGTCTCGGCCACGTTCCTGGCCGAGATCCTGGGCCTCGGCGAACCCAAGCCCTTCGGCCCATTCCTCGGCGTGGCCGTCGACAACGACGTCACGCTCGACTACGCCGACTGGAGCGGCGACGGCGAACTCACCCGCCAGCACTACGCCTTCCTCGTCAGCGAAGCGGAGTTCGACGAGATCTTCGGTCGCATCCAGGCCCGCAGCCTCGACTACTGGGCCGATCCGGGCCACGACACGCCGGGCCGGATCAACCGGCGCGACGGCGGCCGGGGGTGCTACTTCGACGACCCCGACGGCCACATCCTGGAGATCCTCACCCGGCCCTACGGCAGCGGCGGCTAGCCCTCCGAACCCTCCTCCGACCGCAACTGCCGGCCGTTGGCCCGGAGTTCGGCCTCGGTGGCGGCGACGAGGAGGTCGCGGAGGTAGTCCACGGCCCGGGAGATGCGATCCACGGCGTTCAGAGCGTCGTCTTCGGGGCTTTCCATGACCGGGGCAACTTCCCCGGTCCCGGACCGCTTTAAACGCGTTATGCGTTAATTGATCGACGGAAAGTGGTCAAAGCCGGGCAATCCTTTCGGCGTAGCCTGGCGAGCATGACCACCGCCATCGACATCATCCTCTTCGACGGGGTCGACGAACTCGACGCCGTCGGCCCGCTGGAGGTGCTCCGGGGCGCGGCCGCCCAAGGCGCCGACCTCTCGGTGCGGCTCGTGACCCGGGCGGAACCACTCGACGTGACCGGCAACCACGGCCTCCGAATGCAGGCCGACGCCGTCTACGTCCCAGGTGCCGACATCCTCCTCGTTCCCGGCGGCGGTTGGATCGCCCGGGCCGGGGCGGGCGCGTGGGCCGAGGCCGAGCGGGGCGACTGGCTGCCGCTCCTCCGGGCGGCGGCCGACGCCGGGGCCGTGATGGCCGGCGTCTGCACCGGCGTCATGCTCCTGGCCCGGGCCGGCGTGATCGGCGACCGGCCGGCCACGACCCACCAGGACGCCAAAGCCGACCTGGAGGCGGCCGGCGTGAAGGTCATCGACCAGCGCGTCGTCGACGCCGGCGGTCTCGTCACCGCCGGGGGCGTCACGAGCGGGATCGACCTCGGGCTGCGGCTGGTCGAGCGTCTCGCCGGCCGGGAGGCAGCCGTTGCCCAGGCCCGCCGCCTCGAGTACCCCTGGTCGCCGGAGGCCGGCGCCGAGCGCGCCGGGCCGCACGGTCACACCATCACGACCGAGCCGGTGTCGGGCCTCGTCACGGCCCGGTGGGGTGGCGAGATCGTGGCCGAGAGCCGCAATGCGCTGCTCCTGCGGGAGACCGGCCTCCCGCCCGTCACCTACTTCCCGATGGACGACGTCCGAATGGACCTCATGCACCGGACCGATCACCGCAGCACCTGCCCGTTCAAGGGGGAGGCGTCGTACTGGGGCATCGAGGTCGATTGGCGCCGGGCCGAGAACATCGCCTGGGCCTACGAGGAGCCGCTCCCGGACCGGGTCGACATCAAGGGCCGGATCGCCTTCTACCTCGACAAGCTGGACGCCTTCTACGTCAGCGAGACCTAATTGCCGAGGATGTTGATCGCCCGGGCGACGACGAGCACTACGACCACGAGGGCCACGGCCGACTGCAGCGCCATGGTCGCCTTGGCCCACCGGGACAGCGGCATGACGTCGGTCGGGCTGAAGGCCGTGGCGTTGGTGAACGACAGGTAGAGGTAGTCGACGAAGAACGGCTCCCAGTCGGGTGGAGCCATCTCCGGCGAGGACATCTGGGGAAAGAGGAAGTCGGGGTACGCCCGCAGCCCGTAGGTCCGGGCGGCCGGCCCGCCCCGGTCGAGCTCCCAGTACCAGAGGCCGAAGGCGATCACGTTCGTGACCCAGACCGACCCCCCGTTGACGAGCAGCCGGGCGGCCGACATCGCCGGGCCGTGCCCCTCGAGGAGGGCCGAGACGAGCCGCACCCCCGCCCCCATGTTGGCCAGCGAGAGGAAGGCGATGATCCCGATGCTGACCAGGCGGAGCCGGTTGTCGCGCTTGTCGATCCGGTCCGGGTCGGCCAGCGAGAGCCCCACGACGAGCAGGACCTCGATCGCCGGGAGGGCGTAGCGGGGCGGCATCGTCAACCGGGCCGGCAGCGCCATCTGGAGGGCGGCCGCGGCCAGGACGGCCAGCGTGGCGGGCCATCGCCGTTCACCCTGGGTGTGGCGCCGCCAGGCCGGATGCCGGCCTTCGTGCTCCGGGCCAGCGGCGAGATCGTCCACGGCCGCATTCTTGCCGCCGGGCGGTCCGTCGACCGGGCAGGCCTCCCCACGCGCCTGCGGGACTGGTCCCGCAGCCTTTCTACGGGGTTGCCGCAGCGCGGCGCCGGAGTTCGGACGAAACGGTCGGCACCCGTCGTGACCTGGCCGGATCAGCCTCAAGGGGAAGCGTCGGCGGCCCGTTACCGAGGCCATGGGGCACGTCGATTCTCTCTGGCAGCGGATACGGTCGAAACCCGTTCTCACCGCCTCCGCCATTGCCGCCGGGGCGTGGGTGCTCTGGATCCTCCTCCTCCCGACCCATCCCTGGAGCAAGCACATCTCCAACGTGGGCCTGACGGTGATGCCGCTGGTGGCGGCCGGGCAGTGCGCCCGCCAGGCCCGGGGGTTGGCCGGTCGGCTGCGCCGGGGCTGGCTGCTGATGGGCGCCTCGTCGCTGGCCTGGGGGCTCGGCATGGCGGTGTGGACGGGCTACGAGTCGATCGGCGGCCGCGACGTCCCGTTCCCGTCGCTGGCCGACCTCGGCTACCTGGCCACCGTGCCGCTGGCGGTGGCCGCGCTCCTGATCTTCCCCACCGCGCCCCAGCGGCGGGCGGCCCAGGCCCGGACGGTGGTCGACGGCCTCGTCATCGGCGCCTCGCTCCTCATCGTGAGTTGGATCGTGGCGCTGGGCCCGGTGGTGCATGGCGGCGGCGACGGCCCGATCGCGGCCGCCATCGCCATCGCCTACCCCCTCGGCGACGTCATCATGGCCACGATCGTCCTCTTCGCCATGGCCCGCACCCGCCTCGGCAGTCCGTTGGGACGGCTCACCCTGCTTCTTCTGTGCGGGGGTCTACTGGCCGCCGCCGTGTCCGACAGCGGGTTCAGTTACCTCGCGCTGCAGAACACGTACGCCTCCGGCAACCGGATCGACATCGGCTGGTTCCTCGGCTATCTGCTGGTGTTCCTGGCCGCCCGGCAGCCCCGGCACGCCGCGGCGTGGATGGAGCCGCCCTTCTGCTCGCAGTCGGGCAACATCGTCACCTACGGCGCCGTGTCCCTGGCCGGGCTCACCATGGCCGCCGCCGTCGTCCGGGGCGGCGCCGACCCGTTCGTGTTCTGGGTCGGCCTGTTCCTGGTCGGCGCCTTCGTCGCCCGCCACCGGCTCGTCGCCGCCGACGCCAGCGAGCTGCAGCGGTCGGTGGAGGCGTGGGTTCCCGTCCTCGGCGATTCTCTGCAGGACTGGGTCCCCCTGGTGGCGAGCGGACAGCGCCTCCGCGCCGGTGACGCTCCCTAGTACGAGCGCCCGTCAGTACTAGGGCTGATCCTCCAGGAGGCCGTTGGCGGCGGCGAGGGCGGTGGCGGCGCGGACGGCCTCCTCGTAGATGGCCGTCAGGTGGTGGGCGGCCGTGGCCGGGTTGGGGCCGAGCGGCGGGTCGCCCAGCGAGCGGACGACGGCTCCGGGGTCGATCGTCGGCCGGACCGTGCGGTCGGACGGCGGGCCGTCGGCGGGCCGGCCCCAGAAGTCGGCTCCACCTCCGGTGCGGCGCCGGTTCTGCGACTGCGACCGGGCATTGGCGCCCGAGGACGGGGGCTGGCCGGATCCGCCCGGGCGGCCCTTGTTTCCGGAGCGCCGCTTGCGGCTTGTGCCGCCTCCGCCGCCTCCACCGGTATCAGGCATCAGGCCGCCTCCTCGTCGTCGGCGTTGCCGTCGCGGGCGACCTCCTCGACGATGGCGTCGGGTCGCAGGCCGAGGGCCAGGCGCAGCTCCTCGGCCGACAGGTCGCCCAGCGAACTCGAGGCCGGGAGGACCAGGTCGGCGATTCTCCGCTTGCCGGCCACGACCTCCTCGACCCGCTCGTCGACCGTCCCCGGGCACACGAGCCGGTGGCAGATCACCGTGTGGGCCTGGCCGATGCGCCACGCACGGTCCCGGGCCTGGTCCTCCACCGCCGGGTTCCACCACCGGTCGTAGAGGACGACGTGGCTGGCGGCGGTCAGGTTCAGCCCGGTGCCGCCGGCCTTGATCGACACCACCAGCGCCCCGGCGCCGGTGCCCTCCTGGAACTCCTTCACCAGCCGGTCCCGCTGTGTCCGGGTCAGGCCGCCGTGGTAGCAGGCGATGGGCAGGCCCGTCTTCTTCGAGAGGTGGGTGGCGAGCCGCTCCCCCCAGCGGGCGAAGTGCGTGAAGACCAGCATCCGCTCGCCGGCCTCGAACACCGCCTCGATGAGTTCCTCCAGCCGGGCCAGTTTGCCGGAGCGCCCGTCGAGCGGGCCCTTGTCGTCGTTGACGTAGGCCGCCGGGTGGTCGCAGATCTGCTTCAAGTGGGTGATGGCGGCCAGGACATGGCCCTTCTTGGCCGTGGCGTTGTCAGCATCCGACCCCGGCCCGCCGGCCAGGAGGTTGTCGAGGACGGCCTGGTACAGCCCCACCTGCTCCGGGGTCATGGCGCAGCGGTCGAGCTCGTCGATCTTGTCCGGGAGCTCGGCGGCGATCTCCGGCTCCGCCTTGGTGCGGCGGAAGACCAGCAGCCCGTTGAGGGCCCGCAGCGCCTGCTCACCCGAGCGGGCCGGGCCGGTGCCGGCGGCGGCGGCGGCGGCGGCTTCGGCGGTCGCCCGGGGCCGGGACAGCGCCTCGACGAACCCCGCCCGGGGCCCGACCAGGCCGGGGTTGGTGAAGTCGAGGATCGACCACAGGTCGCCGAGGCCGTTCTCCACCGGGGTGCCGGTGAGGGCCAGCCGGCAGCGGGCCGGGATCCGGCGCAGCTCCTGGGCGGTGTCGCTGGCCGGGTTCTTGATGGCCTGGGCCTCGTCGACGATGAGGCGGGACCATTCGATCTTGGCCAGCTCCTCGACGTCGCGGACGGCGGTGGCGTAGGTGGTCAGCACGATGTCGGCCTCGGCCGCCTCGCC
>JAUZEX010000778.1 GCA_030838815.1 Actinomycetota bacterium | reverse complement strand
CCCAACACGCCGGCCATGCTCGAGGCCCACTACGGCGTGCCGGCCGCCGGCGGCGTGCTGGTGGCCGTGAACACGCGGCTCAACTCGGAGGAGGTCGGCTACATCCTCGGCCACTGCGGCGCCCGGTTCCTGTTCGTCGACGCCGAGCTTGAGCCGGTGACCGAACCGCTCGACCTGTCCGGGATCACCGTCGTGCGCATCGACGACACGGGCGCCGCGGGCGATCCCTACGAGGACCGGCTGGAGGCCGCCGGGATCCGTCCGCCCGGTGACCCGCGGCCCGAGGCGTGGCTCGACGACGAAGAGGCGACGATCTCGATCAACTACACGTCGGGCACCACCGGCCGGCCGAAGGGCGTGATGTACACCCACCGGGGCTCCTACCTCAACGCCCTCGGCGAGGTCATCACCACGTCCATGACCAACGACTCCGTGTATCTCTGGACGCTGCCCATGTTCCATTGCAACGGCTGGTGCTTCACGTGGGCGGTGACGGCCGTCGCCGGCCGCCACGTCTGCCTCCGCAAGGTCGACCCGGCCCGCATCTGGGAGCTGCTCGAAGGCGAGGGCGTCACCCACTTCAACGGCGCCCCGACCGTCCACATCGGCGTGGTCAACGACCCGGCCGCCCATCGGCTGGAGCAGCCGGTCACCATCACCGTGGCCGGGGCGCCCCCGTCGCCCACCCTGCTCGGCCAACTCGAAGAGCTCAACTTCCGGACGGTGCACGTCTACGGCCTCACCGAGACCTACGGCCCCTACACCGTCTGCGACTGGCACGACGGGTGGGAGGACCTCCCGGCCGACCAACGGGCCCTTTTCCTCTCCCGCCAGGGACAGGCCAACGTGATCGCCGACCCGGTCCGGGTCGTGACCGAGGAGATGGCCGACGTCCCCCGGGACGGCGCCACGCTCGGCGAGGTGGCCATGCGGGGAAACGACGTGATGAAGGGGTACTACGACCAGCCCGACGCCACGGACGAGGCCTTCCGGGGCGGGTGGTTCCACTCCGGCGACATCGCCGTCATGCACCCCGACGGCGCCATCGAGCTGCGCGACCGGAAGAAGGACATCATCATCTCGGGCGGCGAGAACATCTCCACCATCGAGGTGGAGCAGGCCGTGTCCCGCCACCCGGCCGTGCTGGAGTGCGCGGTCGTGGCCGTCCCCGACGAGAAGTGGGGCGAACGCCCGAAGGCCTTCGTGGCCCTCAAACCGGGCGCGTCGGCCACCGCCGAGGAGATCATTGCGTTCTGTCGGGAACACCTGGCCGGATTCAAGTGCCCGGCGTCGGTGGAGTTCACCGAACTGCCCAAGACCTCGACCGGCAAGGTGCAGAAGTTCGTATTGCGCGACAAGGAATGGTCAGGCCGCGACCGACGAATCAACTGACCAATCGGACCAAACCGCTAGGAAGCGCTGCCTTCCACGTGGGCCTCGTCGGGGATGGTGATCTCGTCGGCCGTGCCGTCGAGCCCCAGCACCTCGCCGAGCACGGTGCGGACCTCGTCGCTGCTGCCGCTGCCGCTGGTCGTCGTCTCCGCCGCGGCGGCGTTCGCCTCGACCGCCGTGGCGGCCAGGAGATTGGCTCCCTCGGTCAGCCCCTGCACGAGCGAGATCAGCTCGCCGAGCAGCTGGTGCACGTCGGCCAGGCTCGAGCCGATCGTGCGGAGGTCGGTCCGCACGCGCTCGGTCGTAATCCCGGCCTGGGCCTTGATCCGCTCGGCGGAGGCGTCGGCGCAGGCGAGGATGTTGGCCGCCTCCTCACCGAGGGCCCTCAGCAGCGCCGGACGCTCGAGGGCGCTGGCGGGCGCCGCGGCCGGAGCCGGCGGCGGTGCCGGAGCGGGCGCCGGAGCATCCTTCAGCCGCGCCACCTCGGCGTCGAGCTGGGCGATCCGATTGTCGCGGGCAGCGATCTGGTCCGAGATCCCGGCGAGGAACGCCTGTACCTCCTCCCGAAGGTACCCACGCATGACAACGGGGAACTCTTTGCTGGCGATCTCAGTCGGGTTCAACGCATGCCCTCCCCAGGCTCTTGTAAGCCTCCAGTTTACTTCGCTGCGTGGGGGTCCGCTCGTGCGGGCGCCAGCGCCCTCACAGGTTGCCGCCCTGCGTGGCCGGAATCACGGCTAAATAACTCCCTGAGGGGCTGATCTCACTGTCCGAGAAACTGTTACCACGCTGCGCATTTAACTGTTTGATGACATTGAAATTTCAAGCCCTGCCCGGCTTGACCGCCCTCCGATATCCCATCAGACTGGCAATTGTCGGGGTGTGGGACGGCTGCATTTAGGCCAACCGGTACCCCGCACGTGGGAGGCTGGGGAGCCCTACATTTTCATGGTTGTTGCCACGCCGGGCAAGGTCCCGGAGCGGTATGGCCTGTCTTCCTCACCGTCCGTTGCCGCGGCAACCCTGCGCCGCGCGCTACGGAATGGTGAGTCCCAACCTCCTGGTATGCGTCGACGACGGAGACGGAGGACGGGACCGGGTGAAAGCCAGGCAGCAGGCGCTCGAGGCCGTGCTCGCCGACGTGGCGGCGCACTACGACGTCGGCCAGTGGTCGGACGTCCAGCCGGTGGCGAACGGATTCCGGGTCGCCGCCGAGGCGGGGCAGTTCCTGGTCGCAGTGTCGCCGGCAGGGCGGAGCGACGCCTCGCTCCGCTTCGAGGCGATGCTGCTCGCCCATCTCGAGGACCGGGCGTACCTCGCCCCTCGTCTTGTTCGAACCAGGGCCGGCCGGCCCTGGCACCAATCGGTGACCGGGGCTGCGGTCCTGGTCAGCGAATGGGTGGAGGGCGGCGTGGTGGACGCCTCCCTCGCCCAGCATCGGCGGCGGAGTGTCCGGGCGCTGGCGGAGTACCACGCCGCGGTGCGCTCGTTCCCACCCCGGCTCCGGGTTGAAGGCGGTCCGACCCTCTTCACCCTGGAGCAGGAGGGGCCCGCCGCCCTCGAGGCGTTCGCAGGGCTCTCCGGCTGGTACCTCGACGCCGACGGGCGTCAACGGCTCCGGAGCGCTTCGTCCTACCTGTGGCGCCAGTACATCCGTGTGCCCGAGTTGCTCACCGCCAGCGGGGCCACCCTTCCCCGGCTCGT
>JAUZEX010000774.1 GCA_030838815.1 Actinomycetota bacterium | reverse complement strand
CCATCAACCGGCCCGAGGCCCGGAACTCGATCAACAAGGCGACGGCCGAGGCGATCGGTGAGGCGCTCGACCGGCTCGACGCCGACAGCAACCTCTCGGTCGGCGTGCTCACCGGAGCCGGCAAGGGGTTCAGCGCCGGAATGGACCTCAAGGGCTTCGCCAGCGGCGAGTTCCCGATCGCTGGCGACCGGGGCTTCGCCGGGATCGCCCAACGGTCGGCCCGCAAGCCGCTCATCGCCGCCATCGAGGGCTTCGCCCTGGCCGGCGGCCTCGAGATCGCCCTGTCCTGCGACATCATCGTCGCCTCCCGGGAGGCGAAGCTCGGGATCCCCGAAGTCGGCGTCGGCCTCTTCGCCGGCGCGGGGGCGCTGCTGCGCCTGCCGCGGCGGGTCGGGCTGGGACAGGCCGCGCTCCTGGCGCTCACCGGCAAGCCGGTCAGCGGCGAGGAGGGCCACCGCATCGGGCTCGTCGACCGCGTGGTCGACGCCGGCGGCGCCCTGACCGAGGCTGTGACCCTGGCCGAGACGATCGGCGCCAACGCCCCCCTCGCTCTGGCGGCCACCAAGGCGGTGCTCGTCGACGGGTTCACCAAGCCCGACGCCGAGTTCTGGGAGTGGCAGCGCCAGTTCTTCGACGAGGTCTTCCGCTCCAAGGACGCCATCGAGGGCGCCACCGCCTTCGCCGAGAAGCGGTCCCCGAACTGGCAGGGCGCGTAGGCGCCGAACCCAATCGGGCGCAAAGGCGGTGCGGGTTCGCCGCAGGCCGGTGCGACATGCCGAGAAGGACCGATTCCGGCCGTTGCCGCGCCGGGGGTCGACCCTTACGGTCGTCGGAGAGCGGAATCAATCCGTCGGTGTGTGGAGGCAATGACCCTCCGTCCGTATGTGGTCACGTGGGCGGGGGCGAGCCAGTCGTGAACCCGACCCGCGCCGACCCCGGTTACCGGAGGTCGCCTGGTGCGCGTCGTGGCTTCGTCGTTGTCGTCGGACACCTGCGCGCCCGAACAGGGCGGGATCGTGCGCTACGCCGCGCCCCGCCGGCGCCTCACGACCGGCTCCCACGCCGAGTTCGTCGGAGCCCTGGTGCGCGAGTTCCGGGGCTGCCTGGCGTCGCTGAAGGGCGCCAGCGAGCTGATGACCCGGCGAAGCTCCAACCTCGACGAAGCCGTCCTGGCCGATCTCAGTGCCATCATCGACGGCCAGGCGGCGCGGGTGGCCTGGCTCGTTCGGGTCCTCGAAGCGGTCGACGGCGACGGGTCGACGCGCCGGGAGGAGTCCGTCCACGGCCCGACGGTGGCCCGTCAGGCGGCGGCCGCCACGGGCTTACGGCTGGAGATCCCGCCCGGCGTCGACCGCGACGGCAACCAGTTCCCCGGCGACCCCGAACGGGTCCGGCTCGGGCTGGAGATCCTCTTCGAGGCGCTCGACTCGACGGCCGGTCGGCCGACGGCCCGGATGCCCGTGGCCGCGTTCCTGACCGTGGTGGCGCCGGCCCTCGACCTCGACGAGCAGCAGCGCCGCTTCGCCCTGCGTTCGGCGTTCCGGGTGCTCGACATGGAGGGCTGCCAGCTGCGGGTCCGCAGCCTGGGCGACGAGACCAGGGTCGAGGTCCGCCTCGGACCACGGAAGAAGTAGGGGCCTCAGCCCCGGCGGTCGAAGGCCACCGGGCCACCAACGGCGGTCCGGGCGTAGCGGGCCAGCTCCGCCGCCCGCTCCAGCAGGTCCAGGTGGTGGAGGACCTGCGGTGTCTCCTCGTCCGGGCCGGTCCCCCAGGTCCGGGGGCTGGCGGCCACACCGACGGCCAGTCGCACCGGCCGGTGGCGGCGGGTTCGGCCCGCCCGATCGGTGACGTCGATCCAGCCCCGCAGCGTGTCGACGGGCTCGTAGAACGACGGCCGGCGGGCGTCGAAGGCCGTCTGGAGCGAAGCGGTGAACGCCTCGGCCCGGGCCGGTGGGACGAGGGCGATGAAGTCCTGGGCTCCGAGCCGGCCGGCCAGCCCTTCCGGCTCCTGGCGGGCCAGCTCGAGGAGGAGGTCGGCCAGGCTGCCGACGAGACTCTCGCCCCGGGCGAAGCTGTAATGGCGGGTGAAGGGCCGCAGGCCATGGATCTCGGCCATGACGACCGCCACCGGCTGGCCCGTCTCGAGGCGGCGGCGGAGATCGTCGTAGATCTCGACGCTGCCGAGGAGGCGGGCCGAGTTCCGGGAGAGGTCGGCGTGCTGGTGGAGGCGGACGCGCTCGACGAGGTCCGACACCTTGATGGGCTTCTCGAGGTAGTCGTCGACGCCGCATTCGAAGGCCGCCATGCGGTCGGCGACGTCGGTGCGCCCGGTGAGCATGATCACCGTCGGGGCCCAGCCGAGGTCGCTGCGGATGGCCCGGGTGACGGCGGTGCCGGTGCGGCCGGGCATGGCGGCGTCGACGATCACCACCGCCGGCTGGTGGAGCCGCACGGCCGCCACGGCCTCGTCGCCGTCGGAGGCGGTGATGGTCCGGTACCCGTCGAGCTCGAAGGCGAGACGGAGCAGCCGGCGGACGGAGGCGTCGTCGTCGGCGATCAGGACGGTCGTGGCGAAGGGCGTGAAGTCCGTGTCGACGAGAGCCATTGGGCCCAGTGTCAGGCTCCCGTCCCATTCGGACGAGGGTCAATTTGGAAATGACGCGAACGGGCTATACGGGGCTGATCAGCGTGGCGAAGGTCGCCCCCGCCAGGCGGGCGAGGTCGCCGGGGGCGAGCTCGAGTTGTAGGCCCCGGCGGCCGGCGCTGACCAGCACCGCCGCCCGGTCCCGCATGGACTCGTCGAGGAAGACAACCAGCCGTTTGCGGTGCCCGAGCGGGCTGATGCCACCCACGACGTAGCCGGTGGCCCGTTCGGCGTCGGCCGGCTCGGCCATCACCGCCCGGCGGCTGCCGGCCGCCGCCGCCAGCGCCTTCAGGTCGAGGCGGGCGGCGACGGGCACGACGGCCACGACGAGGCGTCCGTCGACCTCCGCCACCAGGGTCTTGAAGACGCCGGCGGGGTCGACCCCGAGCTGCTCGGCGGCCTCGAGGCCGTAGGAGGGGGCGGCCGGATCGTGGTGGTACTCGTGGATCCGGTGCTCGACCTTGGCCTTGGCCACCATGGCGGTGGCCGGTGTCCCCCGGGCGCCCATGGCCCCGAGCTTCCCACTAGGCGATGGGCTTGTACCGCTCCAGCGCCGGGCGGCGGTGCTTGGACTTGTGCGGCGTCCGCGGCTGGACAGGACGACCACACGGCGGTCGACGCTTTCGGCTGCGGTTCGTTCCCATGGCCAGTGAGTTCGCCGTCGTTCACTGGCCTCCTGCGCCACCGTGCATCTCACGCAACAGCCCCCACGAGGCACGGCGCAGTCGCAGCCCATCCTTTGCCAGACAACGGTGACGAACGGTCAGGGCCGGATCAATACGGGTCAGGCGGTCCACGGCCGCTTCCACGTCGGGACGGACCTCAGTGGGCGGAGGGGGCGCGATAGCGCAGGCCGTCCATCAGGAGGTCGAGCAGGCGGCCGGCCTGGTCCCGTTGCGCGGGCTCGCCGGCGGCGAGGGACACGCCGCTGAGGCTGACGAGCACGTCGCCCGGTTCGATGTCCGGTCGTAAGGTCCCGGCGGCGGCGCCGGCGTGGAGCAGGGTCGTGATGGCGACGGTCAGCCGGTCGCGACTCTGTGCGTGCGGGTCTCCGCCGGATGCGATCACGGCGCGCAGCGCGTCGGCCATGCCGCGCTTGGTCCTTATGTAGTCGACGAAGTGGTCCATCCAGGCCCGCGTCGCTTCGTCCGGCGGCATGGACTGCAGGAGGTCCGCCACCGCGTCGCACAGCCTCGCCAGCTCGTTGCGGTACGCCGCCTCGACGAGGGCCTCGCGGGTGGGGAAGCGACGGTAGAGGGTTCCGATGCCGACGCCGGCCTCTTTGGCGATCGCATCGAGCGTCACGTCCGGCCCATCACGGGAGAAGGCGCGTACGGCGGTGTCGAGCAGTCGGTCGTGGTTGCGCTGTGCGTCGGCTCGCAGCGGTCGGGCGCCCGTGTCCGACACGGCTCCTCCTCGTTCCGGGGAAGAATCCACTTGCTAACCGGAGGAGACTCCGTTTAGTGTCCTCCGTAGTGGAGGCTCCTCCGTTTCCCATCGTAG
>JAUZEX010000767.1 GCA_030838815.1 Actinomycetota bacterium | reverse complement strand
GGCGGGGGCGGCGGCTACTACGGCGGCGGCGGGGGCGGCGGCTGCGCCGGCAGCGACGCCAAGGGCTCCCTCTGCCTCGACTCGCAGCCCGGCAGCGGCGGCGGCGGCTCTTCCCTGCTGCCCCCGGGAGCATCCTTCGTCCTGACCGAGAACCTCACCCCGAGCGTCTCCATCACGGTGACCCAGTACGGCTTCCTGAAGATGCCCTGACGGCTCAGCGGCTGAAGCCCGCCAGCGGCAGCAGGTAGGTCGCTCCGATCTCGTCCAGCGCCGCTCGCAGATCCGGAGACGGATCGCCGTAGACGACGACCCGCTGCCGTTCCACCACCGCCGCGAAGCGCCCGGCGAACCGCTGGCCAAACGTCCGGAGGTAGGTGAGGGCGGCGTCGGAGTCGGCGTAGCGCTCGTACAGATGCACCGCCGACCCGTCGGCGCTCACGAACCGCTCGTAGACGATTGCCCCCGGTTCGGCCTGCGTCGCCTCGACCATCTCCGCCGTCAGCCTCCGGAAGCCGTCGAGCGCCCCGGGTCGGACGGCCAGCTCCACCACCCACGAAATGGCCTGCTCCATCGCCGCGGCGGCAAGCCGGCTCAGAGCGGACCGCAGGTCTCGAGCTGGATCCCCATGGTGGCCTCCTCGTGTCGGGGACGACAGCCGACGTCGCAGCCTACGCCGCCGGTAGGTTCCACCGGCACCACTGTGCCGTTGTGCCATCCGGGGCGGACGGCGGTCGCTTGGGCTGGAGCGGCTTGCCGTTATGGCTTCCTTCCGCGCCCCGTGCGCCATTTGCCCGAACTTCAAGCAAGTTCGGCAGACCACCCGATCATGTCGGAGTCATTGCCGGGCTGGTCAAAGGCGCCGCCCGCCTCGCTCGAAAGGGAGCCAGAAACCATGACTGTTTCGCGTCTTCGCGTCCGCCCCATTGCGGCGTCCGCCCTCGCTCTTCTCGCCATCGGCGGCCTCGCCGTCCCCGCCTGGGCCGGCCTCAACGTGTCCGGCAGTTTCGACGCCAGCGGGGCTCTGCCAGTGGCCAAGGCGCAGTACTTCGAGGTCGGCCCCCCCGGTACAGCGAGCCTTTACACGCCGAGCCTCCACAACGGGCAGTTCGCAGTCCATGTCGCCGCCCAGGGCTCTGAGGTCGGCCAGGTCGTCGCCCGAACCAACTTCGCGTGCCCGGCCGACGCCCCGCATCCCGTCCTCCAGCTCGTGGCCACCGGACCCCGCGGCTCAGCCGACATCGCGCTTCACGTCCAGGGGACATCGAAGGCGCCGACCGGCGAGCCGATGGTCTTCGACCAGACCGTCAGCAATGGGACGGGCATCGTCTCAACGCTTTCCGAAACGCAGCTCCTCAAGCAATGCTCCGAGTGACAACGGCCCCTTCATCGGCCGGCACGGCCCCGACCTGAGGGAAAAGGCCATCGGGTGCTCCTCAGGGCGGTGGTGTCGCCCTGAGGAGCACCGCACTTGAACCCTGGCCGATCTATGTCGACCAGCTTGCCACGCCACCGAAGATCATCGGGCGCCCACGAAACCCCGAGAGGTGGCACACCGAACGATGCATCAAAACGCCGCGCTCCGACCTGAGGGGGCCAGAACGACGGTCTCTGCGACCGCAGAGGTAGCACCGAGCGATCACTTCGGGATGCGTGAGCCATACCGTGCAGGTTGCGGCCGACCCGCCGACGACCGATACCAAAGCCACGTTCCGGAGCGGAGCGGTTTGCCCACATACCTTGTGGGCAAACCGCTCGGGCTCGAAGACCCGCCGCCGAGGAGTCGCTCGGTACTGCCGGGTGCGCGCTCGGGCGGCCACCCGGAAGGGCCCATAACGCGCGCTCATAACATCAGCTGGTCAACCCACCCGGTCGCACCGAGCGGCATGTCCGCGGCCCGGAGCAATATCGAACGGGCGCCGGGGACGGCGAGTACGCATCAGGGTACGTTCCGATCGGTGACGCCGGTGTGGTCTCGCGCTCCCTGGTCCGGGTCGGCCGGACGGGCGCCGTGTTCGCGCAGCCAGCCGATGAGGTTGTCGCGCTGGGTTCCGGTCCGGGTGGCGGCGTCTAGCGGTGTGCCATTGGCGTAGTCGGGGGTCCAGTTGGGGTCGGCCCCGCAGGCCAGCAGGTATTCGGCGGCGCGACGTTGCCCTCCTGAGCAGGCGTGCCAGAACGCTTGTGACAGTTGTTCTGGTGATGGGTGGTCGCCGAGGAGATGCTCGAGGCGGTCGAGCAGACCTAACGCGGCTGCCTGCCATGGCCCATCGACGCGGGCGCCTCGGGCGACGAGGAGCCGGGCTGCCTCCCAGCAGCCGTAGCCGACCGCGTTGGCGAGCGGGGTGCCGATTGACCCGTCGGGCGCGTGGATGTCGGCGCCGGCATCGATGAGCGCGGCGGCGACGTGCGCGTCGTCGCTGCTGGCCGCCCAATGCAGCGGGGTCTCGTCGCCGGATTGGCGGGCGTCGGGGTCGGCGCCGGCGTCGACAAGGAGCCGCACGACCTCCGGGCCGTTCGGGAAGTACCCGGGCCAGTCGGTGACCACATGCAGGGGGGTCCGGGTCTTGTACCTGCCGCCCAGTGGTGCGGCCGCGACGCCGGGATGATCGGTGAGGAGTTGGCGGAGCCCGGCGACGTCCCCGCTGTGGATGGCTGCCACGACCGCGTCGGCGACCTCGGTCGGCCCGCTCACAACCGCCAGGCTAGTGCCCCCGATCGGGGTCCAATCGGCCCGAAGGCCCCGAATCGGGCGGAAACGGGCGATCCGCCCCGCCTTTAGTTCGATGAGCGAACTACTTCGGGTAGGTTCGTCGGCATGGAGTCCAAGGGAGTTGCGGCTGCTGATCGGGTCCGGGCGGTGCGGGCGCTGGCCCGCGCCTCATCGGTGCTGGAGCGGGCGTCGAGCGAGCTCAGCCTGGCCCATTACCGCGTGTTGGCGGCGATCTCCTCGGGGAGCGCCCGGGCGTCGCGCATCGCCGACCGGCTGGCCGTCGGCAAACCGACCATCAGCGCGGCGGTCGATTCGCTGGAGCGGCGCGGGCTGCTGGAGCGCCTCGCGGTGGCCGACGACCAGCGGGCGTCGACGCTGCGGCTGACCCCGGAGGGCGAGCGGCTCCTGCGGCAGGTCGAGGTCGAGATGACCGCCCGGCTCGACGACCTCTGCGGCCGGGTCCCCGACAGTGGCCGACTCCTGGAATCACTGGTGTGGCTGGGCGAGGCCATCGACGCCCGGATGGCCGAACGCCATGCCGCCTGCCGGGACGCCGGCCGATGAGCCCCACTGATCCGGGCTGGCTCCGTCGTCTCGGCGGCTACATGCTCCGTCACCGTCGGGACGTCTTCCTGTCCCTCGGGGCGGCGCTGCTCGGCGGGGTCTGCCAGACGGCCGCCCCCCTGGTGGTGCGCCAGATCGTGGACGGCGTGATCCTGAGCCACCATTCGTCGCTGTGGCCCTGGTTGCTGCTCCTCGTGGCCCTCGGGGCGGCCACCTTCGCGTTCGCCTACGTCCGGCGCTACCGGGGCGGGCGGGTGGCGCTGGCCGTGCAGTACGACCTGCGCAACGCCATGCACGACCACCTCTGCGCCATGGACGCCACCCAGCTGGCCGCCATGCCCACCGGCCAGCTGGTGGGCCGGGCGAACTCCGACTCGACGTTGGTCCAGGGCTTGCTCAACTTCTTCCCGATCATGAGCAGCAACGTCCTGCTCGTCGTGCTGTCGGTGGCGGTGATGCTCGTCCTGTCCCCGGTGCTGGCCATCGTCAGCCTGATCGTGGTGCCGGCCGTCCTGGTGATCTCCTACCGCATGCGCTGGCGGGTGTTCCCGGCCACCTGGGACGGCCAGCAGCGGGAGGGCGACGTCGTCCAGATCGTGGACGAGGACCTGAGCGGCGTGCGGGTCGTCAAGGCCTTCGCCCGGGAGGAGCGGGAACTCGAACGGGTGGCCGACGCGTCGGTGACCCTCTACGGCTCCCAGATGCGGGCGGTGCGGCTCCAGGCCCGCTTCCAGCCGCTGCTGGAGGCGGTGCCGGCCCTCGGCCAGGTCGCCATCCTCGCCTTCGGCGGCTGGCTGGCGCTGCGGGGCCGGATCAGCCTCGGCACGTTCCTGGCCTTCTCCAGCTACGTCACCCAGCTCGTCGCGCCGGCCCAGCGGCTGGCCGGCGTCCTCACCATCGGCCAGCAGGCCCGGGCGGGGGTCGAACGGATCTTCCAGCTGCTCGACCTCGAGCCCGCCATCACCGACGCCCGCGACGCCGTCGAGCTGCCCCGGGGCCCGGGCCGCGTCGACTTCCGCGACGTGACCTTCGCCTACCGGGCTGGTGCGCCGGTCCTGTCGGGCCTCGATCTCCACCTCGCCGCCGGGGAGCGGGTCGCCCTCGTCGGCCCGAGCGGGAGCGGCAAGTCCACCGTCGCCGCGCTGGTGTCGCGCTTCTACGACCCCGACGCCGGCGCGGTGCTGGTCGACGGGCACGACCTGCGGTCCGTCACCCGCTACTCGCTGCGGAGCCAGGTCGGGGTGGTCTTCGAG
>JAUZEX010000758.1 GCA_030838815.1 Actinomycetota bacterium | reverse complement strand
CCGTAGGGCAGGGCGAAACCGGCCCTGATGGCGGCGTCGAGGATGGTCTCCTCCTCGGAGCACTTCACCGTGACGTTCGCCGGCAGGACGATGATCTCGTGCAGCGGCGTCATGTCAGTCGTCGTCGAGGACGCCAGCCGTCATGCTGGCGTCGACCCGGATCAGTTCATCGGTGATCGAGGGCCGCCCATAGTAGGAGGAGAAGATCGCCTGGAAGTCGGCCATCGTGAACCGCCGGCCGAGGACTTCGGCCACGTCGCCGAAGCGGACCTCGAGGTGGCCGGCGCCCGTCTCCAACTTCAGGTAGGTGATGCAGTCCGTGACGCGCATCCGGTCACCCAACTCCGCCCGGAGCAGTTCGACCACGGCGTCCGTCTCCTCTCCGGCCATGAGCGACATCCCGACGTCGTCGTTGGCTTCGGCTTCGGGCGGCAGGGGGGCCACGACAGGCTCCATTTCTGTTCAGGCCGTCACGGGGACGGCATCGAGCAGGTCGGCCCCGACCCGGCCGGTCTCTTCCCGGCCGACGCTCTGGGCCTGCTGGGCCAGCCCCGGGGCGGGCAGCACCGCTTCGAGGGCGTCGAACAGACCGGCCGCCACGGGGGTCGTCCGCTCCGTCCACGTCTGCACCCACTCCGATAGCACCAGGTCGTTCCCCTCGCCGCCGGGGCACTCCCGCAGGAAGACGGTGAGCTCCCGCGTCGCCCGAGCGTTGCGGTGCCAGTCGGCACTGGCCGTGGCGGCGATCACCGGGACGAGGACGTCGCCACCGTGCGCCGCGGCCAGGGAGAACACCAAGCGCCGCAGGGGTTCGCCGACCAGCGGTTCGATGACGAGATTCGAGGCGACGACGATCTCGCCCCAGTCCCGGATCGCCATCGCCTCCTCGATGAGCCGGCGGACGGGCTGCCACGCCGGATGGCCGAGCCAGTGACCGCGCCCGGCGGTGCCGTCGAACCCCGGGAGGCCCGTCTCGAGGTCGAGGCCGAGGAGCGAGATCGCCTGGGCGTGCCGCAGCTTGTCCGCGGCGTTGAACACGAGGATGCTGTTGACGGTGTCGGACAGCGACTCGCGGGCAGCGACGTTCAAGGCCCGGAAGAGCCCGTACTCGAAGTGGGCGAACGGCAGGTAGGCGCCGGCGAGGCCGTGCTCGATCCAGCCGAGATCCATCGACCGGGAGGCGCCGGTCGTGACCACGACGTCGGTCGTCCGGTCGATGGCCAGTTCGGCGCGCGCCTGGAGGGCGTAGTACGGCTTCTGCCACATCTGGTTCGGGTCCCGGAAGGCGAACCAGTCGGCGCAGCGCAGCCCCGTGCTGTCCGGGTCGAACAGCGGCCGGCCGTCGGGCCGGAGCTTGAAGTCGCCCATGACCTGGAGGCCGCCGCCGTGGGTCTGGGGCTGTGTGTAGCAGGTCACCGCCTCGTACTCCGTGAGGCGGCGCCCCTTCGGCGTGATGTATTCGAAGTCGGCTTTCCCGGTGAGCTCCTCGGGCAGCCGCTCTCCTGCCCGGGTCATGCCGGGACCTCGTCGGCATGACCGAGCCGGTACGGTATCCGCTCGGCCAGCGGGTACTTGACCTCCCATCCGATCGCCCGGATGTCGTCGATCGTCCACATCTTCTCCAGGTCGAGGGACGGCTGGCCGATGAGCGTGCGGCCGTCGGGGCGCAAAAGGCCCATCTCGACGATGACGTCGGCGAGGTCCCAACCGTGGAACCGCTCCCCGAAGTTGGTGTGGTCCCGGTACAGCTCTGGATTCCGGTGGTACATGTCGCGGCAGATGACCGAGCAGAACGAGTGGTTCCGTTCGCCGTCCCACTCGAGGTGGATCTCGGCGAGGTCGACCCGGGGCAGCGCCGAGGGCAGGAGGCAGACCCGGCACAAGGGCGGGATCTCCGGGAACGCCTCAAGGGCGAGGCTGCGGTTGGCCGGGTCGGCCTTGGCGACGGCGTCCTCCCAGAACGGTCCGAAGTAGGCGTACCAGCCCGGGTAGTGGTCCTCGTACCAGCCGAAGGAATCCTCCGGGACCGGTGACGCCCGCCAGAAGCACAGGGGCCACAGAGCGTAGAGGAAGAGGGCGCCGGTGTGGCCGAGCCAGTGGACGTCCTGCCGGGCCTGGGCGATACAGCCCGGCTGTCGCAGCCCGAACTTCTCGAGCTTCCCGAGATAGCTGCCGGCGTAGTCGTGCCAGATCCAGTCGTCCCAGTACTCCCGGTACGACTTCGTGGGGACGTTGCGGTCGCGGTAGTAGTCGAAGACGATGCCGAGGAGCGTGTCGAGCGGCCGGTGCTGCCGCCAGAACGCCTCCTCGAGGTCCTGCTGGAGGAACTCCAGGTTGCGGTCATCGGCGAGGACGGCAGCCAGTGTGGCGTATCCGTTGGCCATGTGCCGGCCCTCGTCCGACTGGATGGAGAGGAACAGACTGGGGAGGACCGTGTCGCCGCTGCGTGCGGCGACCTCGGTCAGGGCCACGAACAGGGGGTTGGTGTAGGCGGTCTCGGCGACGACCTGGAGGTTCAGGCAGTTCACGATGGGGTCGTTGGAGGCGAACGTCGACA
This sequence comes from Actinomycetota bacterium, assembly GCA_030838815.1. GTDB lineage: Bacteria > Actinomycetota > Acidimicrobiia > IMCC26256 > BP-133 > BP-133. Next base: position 1,505 of record JAUZEX010000758.1, on the reverse strand, counting down.
GCCCCGCCTTAATCGGCATCAGGAACGGGTTCCACTCCCGCGTCCGGGCGCTCACGTTGAACCCGGCGGGATCGTGGTAGTGCTTGGCGTAGTAGCGGGCCAGCCAGGTCTCGGACTGGACGTGGCGGACCTCGTCGAGCTCCTGGGCCAGATATCCCTGGCGGAGCCCCGAGTTCTCCACTGTCTCGCTCAGCATCATCATGCACTGCATGGCGTAGTACTCGCCGTCCCGGGCAGCCGGGAGGAGCGGCTTCAGCGCTTCCGTGAACGCCGGATCGGCCTTGTTCACGGCGTCGGTGCGGGCCAGCACGTCGAGGAGGCTGCCGTAGGTGCGGTCGTCCTTCTCCGCTTCCATGACCAGGAAATCGCGCAGCAGCTGACGGAACGGGTCCTTCGTCTTAGCCGGGATCCGGTACTTCGTCTCGTAGCGCACAGGGCGCTCGACGTACGTCGTCTCCCAGTCGAGGTTCTTCACCCGTTCGTGGGCTGCAATCAGTGAGCGGGTCATCGGGGGTCTCCTACCGGTCCGTGTCGGGTTTGCGCCGCTCAGAGGGCGGCCGTTGCTGCTCCTCGCCGGTAGAACCGGCCCGGTTGCAGCCCGCCGATGGCGACAGCGTTGGCGTGCGGGACGGCGTAGGCCTTGCCCAGCACGAGCTCGTCAGCGATTCCGGTGAGGAAGCAGGGATCCTTGGTCCAGAACTTCGGGCTGATCTGCTGTGGCGTCACCGGGCCGGCGTTGATGACCTTCTGCCGGGCGACGTCCCACTTCCAGGTCCCGTACCAGGTCGCCTCGTTGCCGAGCTTGCAGCCCTTCTTGTAGCCGATGATGGGTGGGCCGATGCCGACGTCGACGTTGAAGCCCTTCTCGTAGATCCACCGGAGCAGGGCGTCCTGGCTCAGCTCTCCATAGCTCTCGGCTGCGCCCTGCAGCGCTTTCATGGCGTAGACGGCCGACATGTACATGGCCACAGTGGCCGGCGAGTTGACGTCGTCGATATTGGCCAGGCGGGGCTGGAATTGCTTGAGGGCGTCGAGGTACTCGCGATGGGCCGCCTGAGGGCCGTTGAAGCGGGGGCGGCCGTCGGCCAGGTCGCCGGGGCTCCCGGCAATGACACCTTCCATCGACGGGCCGGCCTGCGACGAGATCGGCCCCATGCTGGCCACCGGGCCGCCCTGCAGCTTCGGCTTCCAGCCCAGCCGGTCTTCGGCGGCGACGCAGAGGAGGAAGGCGAAGGACTGGAAGTCCCAGAACTCCACGCCCGCCTGGCGGTACTTGAGCACCAGCGAGCTGCAGTCACCCTGGGACAGGTTCAGCGGGTCGATGAAGACCTGCTCGGCCCCCGCCGCCTTCCAGTAGTCCTGGATCCACTTCGCCGTCTCGTGGGTGTTGAGAGCCTCTGTGTCGGTGAGGACGGCGACCTTCTTCGGGTGGAAGTTGAAGGACTGCGTCACCCCTTGGGCCATTTGGGCGTTCCAGCCGATGAAGGCGGAGCCGGCCGGGAACA
>JAUZEX010000732.1 GCA_030838815.1 Actinomycetota bacterium | reverse complement strand
TCTCTACCCTCCGGGGGCGAATCCGACCGAACCCAGGAACCTGCGAGGGTCATGTTCCAGACACCATCACGCGCCAGTCGACGGCCACGCAGCCGGCGGCCGTGGCCAGGACCGGGTTGAGGTCGAGCTCGGCGACTTCGGGCACGGCGACCAGCAGGTCACCCACGGCGCAGACGACGCGGGCCAACGCGTCGAGGTCGACCGCTTCCCGGCCCCTCGCTCCGGTCAGCGCCGCGAAGCCCTGCAGGCGTTCAACGAGGCGCCGGGCCTCGTCGGCGCGGAGCGGCGCGAGGGCGAAGGCGACGTCGCCCAGCACCTCGACGAGCACGCCGCCGAGGCCGACCATCACCGCCGGACCGAACTGCGGGTCCCGGATCCCGCCCACCACCACTTCGATTCCGCTCGCCTGACGCTGCACCAGCACCCGGCCGCCGGGGGCCAGGTCGAGGAGCTCTGAGGCGGCCGCTTGCACGTCGCCGTGGTCGACGAGCCCGACCCGTACGCCGCCCCGGTCGCTCTTGTGGACGAGCTCAGGATGCAGGGCCTTGGCGACAACGGGGAACCCGAGCCCGACGGCGGCCGCCGCCGCCCCATCCGCCGTTTCGCAGATCACCGATTCGACCGTCGGGATGTCGAAGGCACCGAGCAGCGCGCCACCCGCTCCGGGGTCCAGGACACCGGGCGCCAGTAGGGGGAGGCCGGCCGGTCGGGGCGGCGCCGGCCTGGGGGGCCGGACCTCGAACCGGGCCCGTCCGTAGCGGGCGGCGTGGCCCAGCGCCCGGGCGGAGCGCTCCGGCCAGTCGAAACAGGGAACCCCTGCCTCGGCCAGGAGATCGGCGTTGGGTCGGGCCGCCCGGGGCGCAACCCAGCACACGTAGACGGGCACCGGGACGCCATCGGCCCGCAGCCGGGCCACGGCGTCGCGCACCCCGATCGCCACCTGCTCGTCGACGGCGGAGCGCTGCAGGAGGACGGGGACGACGGCGTCGACCTCGCCGGAGCGGGCCAGGCGCTCCACCAGCATGGGGTACAGCTCGGCGAAACGGGTCCAGACCGGAGTCATGTCGACCGGGTTGCGCGCACTGGCGAAGGCGGGCAGACAGGCCCGCAGCTCACGCTGGAGTGCGGCGGAGAGCTCCGGCACCTCGAGACCCTCCTCGGCCAGCAGGTCGGCCAGTTCCACGCCCGTCCCGCCCGAGTTGGTGATGACGGCCACCCGGGGCCCGGCCGGTGGCGGCTGGGCGTCGAGCGCCCGGGCCACGTCCATCATCTCGAGGCCCGTGCGGGCCTCGATGATCCCGGCCTGAGCGAAGGCGGCCCGGCCGACCGCGCCACGGCCGGCCAGTGCACCCGTATGCGACAGCGCCGCCCGCGCCCCGGCCGCCGATCGACCGGTCTTGGCCACGATGACCGGCTTGTGGGGCGTGGTCAGACGGGCTTCCTCGTAGAAGGCCCGCCCGTCGGGCAGCGACTCCAGGAAGAAGCACAGGGTCCGGCTGGCCGGATCGGCCCGCAGGTAGCGCAGCACCTCGGCATCGGCGATGTCGGCCTTGTTGCCGGCGGCGTAGACCTTGGCGAAACGGGTGCGTTCGTCGAGCCCCAGGGCGTAGATGGCCATCCCGTAGGCCCCGGACTGCGTGGCCAGGGTGATGCCGCCGCCGCCCAGCGGCTCGCCGGCGGCCATGGAGGCGTTGAGGGGCAGGTCGCAGTTCTGGATCCCGAAGCAGTTCGGGCCCACCACGCGCACCCCACCGTCGTGGGCGGCGGCGATCATCTCGTCCTGCAGGCGCGCCCCCTCGGGGCCGGTCTCGGCGAACCCGCCGCTGATGACGACCGCGGCCCGCACCCCCTTGGCCGCGGCGTCGCGCAGGACGCCCGGCACGGCGGGCGCGGGCACGACGACGACGGCCAGGTCGATCTCGCCGTCGACGTCGGACAGGGTCGGATAGGCGGGGCGTCCGTCGACGGTGGCGGCCGAGGCCGTGACCGGGATCACCTCGCCGGGGAAGCTCGACAGGTTGCGCCAGAACAGCTCCCCCATCTTCCCCGGCTGGTCCGACGCCCCGACCAGGGCCACCCGTCGGGGCTCGAACACCGCCGCCAATCCGACAGGCCCCGCCGCGACCGGTTCTCCCTGTTCCGGCGAGTCGAGGTCGGTCAGCATCCGCATCCGGCCGACCCCCCGGGCGTGAAGCTGCGCCGGAGTTCCTCGGGGGAGAACTCCGACCGCCGCACACCGAGGGGGTCGATGGAGCGCACCGCGGCCAGCTCGGCGGCGCTGGGCAGCGCCACCGGACGCAGATCGGGCGCCACCCGCAGCGGGAAGGTCGTGGCCGCCTCGACGTCGCGCAGCGAGACGTCGGGGAAGAGCTGGCGCAGCCGGGCGTGCCCGTCCTCGTCGAAGTCGAACACGCCGAGTTCGGTGACGAGCCACTGCGGCCCGCCGCCGGTGAATCCGAGCTCCGCCCGGGTGCCCTCGGGGGTGCGGTGGCCCATGTCGGTGATGAAGTCGCAGCGGGGGACGAGCGCCCGCCCGGAGCGGTGCCGGGTCGTCCACAGCGTGAGATGGCCGACGGTGGCGGCCAGGTTGCAGCCCCCTCCGCCCCCACCGATCTTCACCTTCGGGCGCTCCAGGGGACCGACCACCGTGACGTTGGTGTTGCCGTAGGGGTCGAGCTGGACGCCGGAGAGGAACATCCGGTCGACATCGCCCCGTACGGCGGCGTCGAAGAACTCCTCGAAGCGCATGCGGTAGGCGGCGCCCTGCTGAAGGCTCAAGTCGTTGCCGGTGGGCGGGATGAACGGCGGGTCGGGGTTCACGGCGTAGGTGGCGCCCTCGACGAGGAGCATGTCGCGGGCGTGGGTGCGGCGGGCCAGGTGCATGGCCACCTGGGCGCAGGGACTGCCGAAACCGTGGAAGACCACCTCCCGGTCGCGGATGGTGCGGGCCAGGGTGACGACGAACCACTCGTCGATCGAGAAGCTCATCCGAACAGCTCCTTCCATGCTTCGGTGGAGTCGG
>JAUZEX010000728.1 GCA_030838815.1 Actinomycetota bacterium | reverse complement strand
GGCCTGGGGCAGCTTGCGGACGGCGACGTAGTCGAGGAGCGGGTGGAGGACGGCGCGGATCTCGCTCTGGGTCAGGGCCCGGTCGCCGAGCCCGAGGAGCGCCAGGGTCAGGAGCGCCGTCGGCGTGACCGGGGTGACCCGGTTGATGCGGTGGAGCACCTCGAAGGCGATCTTTTCCGTTGCCCGCTTCTTGTCCGTCCGCACCTGCCGCAGGGAGATGGGCTCGGCGAAGTTGAGGTAGGCCTTCCCCAGCCGCTGGCCCTGGGAGCGCATGTAGCGCAGCATCCAGGCCAGGCTCTCAGCTTTCTTCTCGGCCCCGTGCTCCTCGGCGGCCATGGCCGCCACCTCGGCCAGCTGGTCGTAGGCGATCGACACCGGCACGAGGTACACGTCATCGACACCCCGCTCCCGGAAGGCGTCGACCAGGTAGGAGAGGACGCCGAGGCGGGGCGGGCGCAGCTTGCCGCTGCGGGACCGGCCGCCCTCGAGGTACCACTCCAGGTTGTAGCGCCGCTCGACGAGGTAACCGAGGTACGCGCGCAGGGCGAGCTTGTAGACGGCGTCGTCCTTGATGGTCCGGCGGATGAAGACGACGCCGCTGCGGCGCAGGATGGGCCCCATGGGCCAGAACGACACGTTGATCCCGCCGAGGACATGGTTGACGGGCAGCCCGGCCCGCGCCAGCGCCCCCCGCAGGATGAAGGGGTCGAGGTACGACTTGTGGCTCGGGAGGAACACGAGTGCGTGACGCCGGTTGAGAGCCCGGAGGCTGTCGAGGGCGTCGGTGTCGAACTCGATCTCGTAGGCCCGGAGGGCGAACCGGGCTATGCGGTCGAGGACGTCGAGGGCCGGTCCGCTCTGGACGGCCACCATCTCGCCCAGGGCCGCCCGGGCCGCGCGCTCGACCTCGCCCACCGGCCGGCCCTGCTCGGCGGCGAGGCGCTCGACGCTCTCCCGGAAGGCCGGCGCGTCGGCGATCTCGGCCACGACCCGGGCCGGATCGCGGTCGGCGCCCCCGGCGGAGGCGTTCGGCGGGTGGAACGGCACGGCCACGGCCCTCCAGCGTGGCACGTCGGCGAGGCCGGCGTACCCGCGAGCCGGGCTCAGGCGGCGCGGACCTGGCGCAGCAGGCGGACCAGCGGGCGGCCGGCGAGCCAGCGCTGCGGGTCGATGTCGGACACGACCTCGCCGTCGTCGTCGAGGACGACGCCGCACTCGGCCAGCTCGGCCGGGGTCGCCTCGACCAGCCATTCGGCGAACAGGGAGGGGGCCTGCTCGTCGAGGAAGCGCAGGAGCCGAGCCCGGTCGACGGAGCCGATGAGGGCGAGGGGGATGACCTCGCCGGTGTCCTCCCGCCAGATGTCGACCTGGCCCAGGAGGTCGAGGATCCGGGGCGTCCACCCACATTCGTGGCGGCGGAGCTTGCGGAGGCGCCGCACGAGGGGCTGGGACTCGAGCCAGGCCAGCACCTCGGACCGGCCGTAGTGGCCGGTCAGCGGATCGGGGTCGCCGAGGCCGAACTCGGCCCGGAGCTCCGGATCGGACGCGCCGAGGAGCAGGTCGTTGACCCATTCGGCGTAGATCACCGGGGCGATCCGCTCCAGGAGGTCGAGGATGGCGGCCCGATGGTCGGACGGCAGGGACTCGAGGACGAACTCGCCGCCGTCGACCGTGCGCCACACCTCGTCCTGCGTCAGCAGCGGGATGTAGGTCTCGCCGAGGATGCCCACGTCACACCTCCCGAGCTGCTGGACCCCGGCCGGGCCCGACGACAAGGGAAACGGGGTTAAGAGCGTCCTATGACGGGATCAATGGGACTTCCGGGCGGTGTTCACGTACCGTCGGCTGCTTCCAGGGCGGCGCGCAGGTCCCGTTTGACGATCTTCCCGGCCTCGGAGCGGGGCACCTCGGTCCGGAACCTCAGCTCCCGGGGACATTTGTAGCGGGCCAGGTGCGCCCGGCAGTGGGCCAGGAGAGCCTCGGCCAGTGTCGGCTCGGGCTCGACGCCGGGGGCGGGGACGACGACGGCCACCGCCCGCTGCCCCAGGTCGGGGTCGGCCAGCCCGACCACAGCGGCGTCGGCCACGGCCGGATGCTCGAGGAGGACGTTCTCCGCCTCCCGGGGGTAGATGTTGACCCCGCCGGAAATGATGAGGTCGCCGTCGCGGTCGGTGAGGAAGAGGTAGCCGTCCTCGTCGAGCCAGCCGACGTCGCCGACGCTGAACCGGGTGCCGGTGCGGTCGTAGGCGGCGGCCGTCCGGGCCGGGTCGCCGAGGTACCGGAAGCGGCTCGCCTCCGGCGGGGCATCGAAGAAGACCCGGCCGACGACACCGGGCGGGCAGGGCTCGCCCCGCTCGTCGAGGATCCAGACCCGGCCGCCCCGCCAGTGGCGGCCGACGGAGCCGGGCCGGTCCAGCCACTCCGGGCTGGAGATCATGGTGCGGCCGCCCTCGCTGGCGCTGTAGTACTCGAGGAGGATCGGCCCCCACCAGTCGATCATCTGCCGTTTGACGCCCACCGGGCAGGGAGCGGCGGCGTGGATGGCCAGCCGGTGTGCCTTGGGGGAGGCTGGTGAGGCCCCCGAGTGTGCCTTGGGGGCGGCACCGAACGCCTCCTTCACGTCGTCGGGCAGGGCCAGGAGGCGGGAGAACATCGTCGGCACCCACTGGCTGGTGGTGATGTCCTCCTCGACCAGGATGCGCAGCGCGGTGGCAGCGTCGAAGCGGGTCATCACGACGGCGGTGGCGCCGATGCGCTGCTGGGCGGTCGAGAAGGCGAGGGGGGCGCTGTGGTACAGCGGGCCGGTCGACAGGTACCGGTCGCCCTCCCGGAGCCCGAACCCGTCCGCGATGTCGGAGCCGGTGGTCGGGCCCTGGCCTGGCCCGAACCCGGGCAGCGGGCGGAGGATCCCTTTGGGCCGGCCGGTCGTGCCGGACGAGTAGAGCAGGAGCTGTCCCTCCTCGGCGTCCTCGACCGGGTCCTCACTCTCCACCGCCATGGCCTCCTCCAGGCTGCCTCCGACCGCCAGGGTGAGACAGGAGGAACGTCCCGTGACGGCGTCCGGCCAGGCCACGCCGCCGCCCGGCGAGCCCACGACGGCCGTGACCTCGGCGTCGTCGAGGATGTAGCGGATCTCCGGGGCCAGCAGATGCCGGTTGATCGGGACGACGTGGAGGCCCGTCCGCATGGCGGCCCAGAAGACGACGAAGACGGCCGGTTCGTTGCCGAGGACGAAGGCGATCCGGTCGTCGCGGCGCAGCCCGGCCCGGCGCAGGACCCGGGCCAGGCGGTTGGCGGCGGCGTCGAGCTCGGCGTACGTGATCCGCTCGGTCGGACGGGCGCCGCCCGGGACGGGCCCTGTGCCGTCGACGATGACGACGGCCTCGGCGTCCGGCCGGCGGGCGGCCCAGGCGCCGAGCTCTGCTGCCTGGCGGGTGGACACCCCCCGGCCGCCGGGAGTCACTCCTTGGTGGCGCGGAGTATCTCCCGGGCCGCGGTCCGCCCGCTCCAGCCGTTGAGGGTGGCCAGGGGGTGGGCGCCGGCACCGGTGTGCCACAGGCCGGGGATCGGCATCTTGTAGCCGGCCAGCGACGGGGTCGGGCGCCAGGGCCCGAACTGCGACAGGGTCATGTCCACGTGGAACAGATTGCCCTTGTGGACCGGGGAGAACGAACTGAGGTCCTGGGGGCTGATGGCCGTGGCGCCGATGACCGAGTCGCGGGTGCCGGGGGCGTACTGCTCGAAGATCTGGAGGCAGCGGTCGAGGTGCTTCTCCTTCTCGCTGGCCCATTCGGCACCGTCGCGCAGCTCGTAGGGCACCGCCGGCAGGTACACGTAGAGCGAGTCGCCCTCGCTGCCGGGCGGCACGAGCGTGCGGTCGAGGACGCTCGGCGCCGAGATCCACAGCGGGATCTCCTCGGCCAGCTCCCCCCGCATGGTGGCGTTGACGGAACGGCGCACGTAGTCGATCGACGGGGCGATGAGCATGACGCTGCCCAGCAGGGCGTCGTTCGGCCCGTGGCGGGCCAGCCGGGGCCGTCGGGCGAGGGCGACGTCGCCCTTGAAGCCGGAGATGTTGTTGTGGAGGACGCCCATCCCCCGGATCTCGTCGTCGACCACCTCGGGGACGGCGCCGGCGGGGACGAGCTTCTTCAGCAGGGTGTAGGGGTCGATGGCGGCGATGATCTCCCCGGCCCGGATCGTCTCGCCGGTGAGGGTGACGACGCCGGTGGCCCGGTCGCCGGACAGGAGGATCTCGGCCACCGGGGCGCCGGTGCGGATCTCCACGCCGGCGGCCGTGGCGGCGTCGGACAGCGCCTGGGTGAAGGCGCCGTTGCCGCCGACGGGCCGGCGGGCGCCCCAGTGGTGCATGACGGCCATGACCGACAGCACGATGCCCGAGCCCGGCTCGTCCAGCGAACCCATCGACGCCACCGAGTAGCAGGCCAGCGCCGCCTTGACCTCCTCCCGGGTGAACCACTCCTCGATCACCGCTCCCGGTGACGACATGAGGATCCGGAGCGCCGTCCCCATGGACTTGCGCGTCTTGGCCAGCCGCTTGGCCAATTCGAGGATGGTGCCCGGCGCCAACCGCTTGGGGTGCCCCTGGAGGTAGGGCGCGGCGGTGTACCAGAAGTCCCGCATGGCGACCACGAACCGGTCGTAGCGGAGGGCGTCGCGGCGGGAGAGCTTCCGGATCTCCTCCACCGTGCGGGTGTGGTCGCGCCAGAAGGAGATGGCCGGGCCGTCGGGCGAGAGGTAGCTGTAGAACGGGTCGGGGGTGATCCACCGCAGGCCGAAGCGGCCCAGATCGAGGTCGTCGACCACCGACCTCGGGATGTTGGT
>JAUZEX010000704.1 GCA_030838815.1 Actinomycetota bacterium | reverse complement strand
ATCTTGTGGTGGATCCCAATCCCTCCCGAGGCGATGACGATGCCGGCGAGCCAGGCGCCCAGGAGGACTTCGCCCCGGGCGTCGAGGTCGTCGGGTGCCTGTACGACCAACGGGAGGCCGGCGGCGAGAGCCCGGATACCCTCCCCGGCGATGGCGGACCGCAGGGGGTTGGCCCCCTCGGCGTAGGTGGCCTCCACGCAGTGGGCCAACGCGTTCATGCCGCTGGCGGCGGAGAGCCCGGGCGAGAGCGTGACGGTGAGCGCAGGGTCGTAGAGGACGGTTATCGGCAGGACCCGCGGATCCCGTCCGGTCTGCTTCTTCGTGTCGCTGGTGATCCCGTAGACCGTGGTCATCTCGGAGCCGGCGTAGGTGGTGGGGACCGCCACGATCGGCAGGCCCGTGTCGAGGGCGACCGCCTTGGCCAGCCCGGTGGCCGAGCCGCCGCCGATGGACACCAGCGCGTCGGCCCGCAGCTCCCGGGCGACCGCTCGGGCCGTTTCGGCGACGGCGAGCGGCACGTGGGGCTGAACGTCCTCGAACCGCCCGGCCAGCCGGGGCCCGAGGGCGGCGGCGACGACGTCGGCGGACGCCTTTTCGTGTCCCCCGGCGATGAGCAGGACGCGAGAGGCACCGAGACGCTCCGTCTCCTCGCCCACCGAGGCCAGGGAGCCCACGCCGAACACCACCCGGACCGGGAGGGCCTCGTGGATGAAAGACTTCACGCCGTCACCGATCCTTCAGCCACGGGTACCGCTCGACGTCCCTGGCGGCGTAGTCGGGATCGAGGTAGATGAAGCAGCGCTGGATCTTGAAGTCCCGGAGAAGTGGTGGGTGATGCCATTCAGCGTCGAGCCGACGTCGGAGACGCAGCGCCCGATCGCCTCCTTGCCGTTGGCCAGCCCCCACTTGGGGAAGTAGACCTGGGCGTCGTCGGCGAACAGGTCGAGGATGCTCCCGCCGGTCGAGGTCACCCCGCCGTTGTCGAACGCCTTCAGGTACCCGAGGGCTACGGACTTGCGTTGCTCGTCGGTCATGGTCTGCATGGTGATCGCCATGTCATCTCCCCTTTGCCTTTGTCAGCGGAGGCCAGGTACTCGTGGCGACTGAAGGCGAACTCGAAGCGAGTCACGTACGTCACCATCGCGCACCGTGATCGACGAAGGCCGGTCGCGGCAGATCCTCGTCGACGTCGGCGACCACGGGCGGGCCATGGCCGACCAGGAGCTGGAGACGGCGTGCGGTCCGTGGCCGTACCGATCCGCGGGCCCGGGGGGCCTCGGCGCCATGCGAACATCTCCGCCCACACCACCCGAGTCCCCCTCGACCGCCTGCGGCGGACGTACCTGCCCCTGCTTCAGGATGCCGTCGGCCTCATCGAGGCCGATCACTCCGGCCGCCGCTGAGGCGAGCGGCGCCGGCGTCACCGCCGGGTCGGAAGGAGGGCCGCCAGCCCTCCCCCGCCGTGCCTCCTCGAGGACGCCTCCAGGCCGAACCACCGGCAAACCGCCCGGGATCGGCGACGAGAAATCGGCGTAGACGCTTCCCGAGACTGCTCGCACCTGCGACCATGCGGCACCGGCGCGCCCCTCGGCAACCGGCGTTCCTTTTCCGCTCTATGCCCGGTTCATGAACGCCGGTTGGGTTGCGGCGGCCCGCGGCGGCGTTCCGGCGTTCGATTTCCGCCATATCCCCGGTAGATGAACGCCGGTTGGAGCGGCGGCTTCGGACGTGCCGATTTCGGTCGGGTGGCCCAGCCGGCGCGGGTGCCGCCGAGAGGGACATCCGCGATCATCTGGCGCGGCGTCTGACCCCGGTCGGTCGCTCAGGAAATGTTGATCGATGCTGGGTTGTGCTCGTCCGCGTGGTAGGTGCAGTAATAGGGGAAGGACCCCGCCTTCTTAACTGTCAGGGTCGCGCTGCCCTTCGGCGGCACGTCGGTGCTGAAGGAGCCGTCCTTCGCAGTCACGGAGTGGACGCCGTTCGGATCGTTGTTGGTGATGGTGATGGGCTGCCCGATCTTCGCGTTCAGCTGTGCGGGGTTGTATGCGTATGGGGGGGAACTGGGCTGAGAAGTGACGGTGATCGTCGGATTGGCTTGCTGGACTTTGATCGCAGTCGTGGCCCCGGCTTCATTGTGGTCAATGGCGTCGATGGTAGTGAAGCACAGTCCAATGAGGGCTACGAGGGCGATGCTGAGCTTCGCTGTTGCGCGCATGCTTCGTCGATACCCATTGTTTCTGGATCGGCAACGTCGAGTCCCGGGTGGGCGGCGCCCTGTCCCTCTGGGCTCGTGGCCGCGACGACCAGATGGCTGGAAAGGCTTTTGCCGTCAGTTGGTCCGGCCAGAGGAGGATGGAGGTCGACGACCGTTGCGGTAACTGCTTTGTCTACACGGATGCGCTGGTCCGCCTCCTCGTACGGCTTCTGTGGGCGAGGCGCAGGTAGGCAGCGGCGATGAGAACGGCGACGGCGATCTGGGCGACGTGGTCGGCGCCGTGGGGAAATGCCCCTCCGGTGACGTAGTGGTTGACGAACCCGCCCGGGTCGGGGTGCTGACCGCCCCGGCGGCGCAGCGTCTGTTCCCAGGTGGTGAGAGGACAGTCGAACCCGACCGTGACACTCGCCAGCGCGACGGCGACCGCGGCGAGATGCAGCGGGGCGAGGTGGGGCCGGCGGGCCACGAGCAGCACCCCGACCGGGAGGAAGGCGAGGTAGGCGAGGTGGCCCACCACGACGAGGTCAGCGACCCGTCGATCGATCACAGCTACGGACCCTACCGCTGCCCGCCCCACGCCTCAACGACGCGGGTCGCCTCGTTGGGGAAGGGCGAGGGGCGGCCGCTCTTCGCCGGCTTTTCCGCGCTGTTCGCCGCCCACCCGTCCAACCTGCGTTCCACAGTCGCGACTGTCGCGACTATGGAACGCTGGTCGCCCCT
>JAUZEX010000697.1 GCA_030838815.1 Actinomycetota bacterium | reverse complement strand
CGAGGCGCTGGAGATGGCGGCCGGCGGGCGGGCGGTCCCGGCGGTGCTCCGGGCGGCCGACGGCCGGGCCGAGGCCCGGTGGCTCCCGGCCCCGACGACCGCCGACGGCGAGCGGCTGCGGGGTCTGGTGGAGTCGATCCCCGCCGTGTGCCGGGCGGAGTCGGACGGGAGCCGCGACCGGCCGCCGGCGTCCCCGGAGGAGATCGTGACCGGGGCGCTCGGCGAACTCGTCGACGCCGCCGTGCGGGCCTCGCTGGCCGGGCGGCGCAGCGTCCCCCCCCGCCGGGGCCGGGTGCCGAAGAAGACCGCCGCCGCCGAGGCGTTCCTGGTCGCCCTCACCGCCGACGACGCCGCCCTGCCGGCGGCGGCCGCCGACGCCGACAACGTCGAGGAACTGCAACGGGTCCTGCGGGACTGGCGCCGCAGCGGCCTGTCGACCGCCGGCCCCCTGCGCACCTGCTTCCGGCTCGTCCCGCCCCCGGCCTCAGAGGTCGAGTCGGACCCTGACGAGGGCCCCTGGCGGGTCGAGATCCTGCTCCAGTCGACCGAGGATCCCAGCCTCCTCGTGGCCGCCGGCGAGGTGTGGCGCGACGGGCCGGCCATCGAATCCTTCCGGCCGCTGGTCACCGACCCGGAGGGGTACCTGCGGACCGATCTGGGCCGCGCCGTCCGCCTCTGGCCCGGCCTCGATGCGGCGCTCAAGACCCCGGAGCCGACCGAGGTGGAGCTCGACGCCGCCGGGGCCCAGCGCTTCCTGGCCGACGCCGCCCCGCTGCTGGAGCAGGCCGGCTTCGGGATCCTCGTCCCGCCGTGGTGGCGGACCACCCCCCGGCTCGGCCTGCGGCTGCGGGCCCGGCCCCGGCCGGTGGGCCTGCACAGCTCGGGCCCGGGCGGCCTCGGCCTGGCCGGCCTGTGCGACTACGACTACGAGGTCGCCGTCGGCGACACCACCCTCACGGTGCAGGAGCTGCAGGCGCTGGCCGAGGCCAAGGCGCCCCTGGTCCGGCTCCGGGGGCGGTGGGTGGAGCTCCGGGCCGGGGACGTGGAACGGGCCCTGGCCATCCTCCAGCGTCCCGCCGGGTCGAGCCACCCCGCGCCGCGGGAGATGACGGCGGCCGAGGTCCTGCGGGTCGGCCTGGGGCTCGACCCGCCGCCCAGCCTCGACCTACCGGTCGTGGGCGTGGTGGCCGAGGGCTGGCTCGGCGCCCTGCTCGGTACCGGAGGCGACGGCGAGGGCGACGCCGACGACCGGATCGAGGCCCGTCCCACCCCGGCCGGCTTCAACGGGACGCTGCGGCCGTACCAGGAGCGGGGCCTGGCCTGGCTGCGGTTCCTGCAGCGCTACGGGCTCGGCGCCTGCCTGGCCGACGACATGGGCCTCGGCAAGACCGCGCAGCTCCTGGCCCTGATGGTGCTGGAGCGGGAGGAGGCCCCGCCGGACGGGGCTGAGGCCCGCCCGCGGGCGACGCTCCTGGTGTGTCCGATGTCGCTGGTCGGCAACTGGCAGCGGGAGACGGCCCGGTTCGCCCCCGATCTCGCCGTCCACGTCCACCACGGCGCCGGCCGCAAGGTGGGGCCGAGCCTCGTCGCCGCGGCCGAGAGTGCCGACCTCGTCATCACCACCTACTCGCTCCTGGCCCGGGATCAGCGCTACCTGGCCCAGATCCCCTGGGGCCGGGTCGCCCTCGACGAGGCCCAGAACGTGAAGAACCCGTTGTCGCTGGCGGGGCGGGCGGCCCGGGCCCTCCCCGCCGCGGCCCGGGTCGCCCTCACCGGGACGCCGGTCGAGAACCGGCTCCTCGAGCTGTGGTCGCTGATGGACTTCCTCAACCCCGGCCTGCTCGGCTCCGAGGCGACGTTCCGGCACCGCTTCGCCGTTCCCGTCGAGCGCTACGGCGACGAGGCGGCCGCCGCCACCCTCAAGCGCCTCACCGGGCCCTTCCTGCTGCGGCGGCTCAAGACCGACCGGTCGATCATCGCCGACCTGCCGGACAAGATCGAGATGCACGTGCTGTGCAACCTCACCCGGGAGCAGGCCAGCCTCTACCGGGCGGTGGTCGACGACATGCTCGACCGCATCGAGAAGGCCAAGACGGGCATCGAGCGGATGGGCGTCATCTCCGCCTCGATGATGAAGCTCAAGCAGGTCTGCAACCACCCGGCCCACTTCCTGCGCGACGGCTCCCGGCTCGACGGCAGCCGCTCCGGCAAGCTGGCCCGGCTGGAGGAGGTCCTCGAGGAGGTCACCGCCGCCGGGGAGCGGGCCCTCGTCTTCACGCAGTTCGCCGAGATGGGCACGCTGCTCCAGCGGCATCTGAGCGAGCTGCTCCAGGTCGAGCTCCCGTTCCTCTACGGCGCGGTGGGCAAGCGCCAGCGCGAGGACATGGTCGACGCCTTCCAGTCGGACGGGGGGCCGCCCGTCCTCATCCTGACGCTCAAGGCGGGCGGGGTGGGGCTCAACCTCACGGCCGCCAACCACGTCGTGCACTACGACCGGTGGTGGAACCCGGCGGTGGAGGACCAGGCCACCGACCGGGCCTTCCGGATCGGCCAGGAGCGCAACGTCCAGGTCCGGAAGTTCGTCTGCGTCGGCACGCTCGAGGAGCGCATCGACGCCATGATCGAAGCGAAGCGGGATCTCGCCCAGCGGATCGTCGGCTCCGGCGAGGCCCGGCTCACCGACCTCACCCTGTCCGAGCTGCGGGACCTGGTGGCCCTGTCGGAGGACGCCGTCGCCGAGGGCTGACCCCATCTGAGGGTCGTTGGGCTCGATCGCGCTGTCGATTCCTTGACAGTCCCGACGAGTTCATCATACGTTGAAAGACGCTTGATCTCAGGAGTTCCAGGAACTGTTAGCAAGGAGCGACAGATGGCGGAGCGGAGAAATCGGAGCGATCGCGGGTACCGCAGCGGCAGCGGGCGGGGCCGCTCCCGGCGGGGGCGCCGCACCGGCCTGCTCGACTTCTGGCAGAACGTGATGGACGACACCTACGACCTCCTCGACGACACGCTCGACCGCGTCCGGGACGACGATTACGACGACCTCGAGGACGAGGTGGAGGAGCTGAAGGAGGCGGTGGCCGCCATCAACGCCAAGATCGACCGGCTCCTCGCCCAGGGGTCTCTCGACGTACGGGAAGCGTCAGCCACCAAGCCGGCGATGAAGACGCCCGTCTGATTCTGGCCGGGCGCGGCGATGGCGCGGCGGCGCCATCGCCCGCAGCCAGGCCGCGGTCAGCTCCTGTGCCGCTTCGTCGAGCGACAGGGTCACCAGGCCGTACTGCTCCGCCACCGGGCGGGACACGGCGTGGAGCATGACCGGAGCCAGGAACGCCTGCATGGCCAGCATCGGATCCATCCGCCGCAGCCGCCCGGCCGCCATCTGATGGTCGAGGTAGCGGGTGATGACCTGCGTGTTGCGGAGCGTCTCGTCGAGGAACTCCTCCATGCCCTCGGTGGGCCGGGCGACCTCGAACATGATGGTGCGGAGCACCCCGATGCGGACCGGGCCCGACTGGGCCAGGCCCCGGGCGAAGGCCGGCATCACCTCCGTCGGGGGGCGGTCGGCCAGCCCTTCCATCATCTCCAGCGCCTCGCCGATCGGGAGGTAGGTGAGCACGACTTCCCGGAACAGCGCCGCCTTGCCGGGATAGAGCCGGTAGACCGTCGCCCGCGACGCCCCCGACCGGGCCGCCACCTCGTCGAGCGAGAGGCCGGCCAACCCCCGTTCGGCCACCATCTCGGCCGCCGCGGCCAGGATGCGGCCCGCCGCCGTCGGCGGAACGTCGGCGCCGACGGCCTCGAGGAGCGCCGCCCGGCTGCCGAAGAGGGCATAGAGGGCCGCCCGCGACACGCCGGCGGCGGCGGCGATCCCGTCCATCGACGGCGCCGCCGCACCGGCGAACGCTGCTGACACCTTGGCCAGCACGCCTTCCCGGGTGATCCGTTTCGGGGGAGCCACCGATCCAGCCTAAACGACCCCGCCGGGCGGCCCGGGGAGCAGAATGTGGATACTGAGGGGATGCCGCCGGGGGACGGGGTTGTGGACGACGGGGCCGTGGAGGACGCCCGCCGGGCGGCGGGCCGGTTCGCGGTCGGGGTGGCGGCGGTGCGGCCGTTCGGCGGCGGCCACATCAACGAGACGTTCCTGGCCGGCACCGCCAACGGCGACCTCGTCCTGCAGCGCCTCAACCTCTCGGTCTTCCCCGACCCGGCGGCCGTGACGGCCAACATCGTCGCCGTCCACCGCCACCTCGCCGGCGCCTGCATGCCGGAGCCCGTCCCGGCGCTCGACGGCGGGTGGCTGGTGCGGGACGGGTCAGGGGTCTGGCGGGCGTGGCGGCGGGTGCCCGGCGCGGCGCCCGTCGGCCTGTCGACGCCGAGCGTGGCGCGGGCGGCCGGTCGGCTGCTGGGGGAGTTCCACCACCGCCTCGCCGACCTCGACCCGGCCGCCCTCACCGAGACGCTGCCCGGCTTCCACGATCCGGGCCGGCGACTGGCGGCGCTGCGGGCGGCGGTGGCCGCCGATCCGCGGGGCCG
>JAUZEX010000619.1 GCA_030838815.1 Actinomycetota bacterium | reverse complement strand
CGCTCCGGTGCGGTCGCACAGCGCCCGCACCGCCTCCAGGTAGCCGGGCGGCGCCGGCCACACGCCACCCTCGCCCTGCACCACTTCCAGCAGGATGGCGGCCAGCTTCCCCTCGAACCGCTCCGCCTGGGCTTCGAGAGGGCCGATGTCGCCGTAGGGGACCTGCCAGAACCCGGGCGGGAGCGGCTGGAACGTGGCCTGCTTGGCCGGCTGGCCGGTGGCGGCCAGGGTCGTGAGCGTGCGGCCGTGGAAGGAGTTGAGGGCCGAGACGACGTGGTAGGTGTGGGTGATGCCGTGCTTCTGGCCGTAGCGGCGGGCCAGCTTGATGGCGCACTCGTTGGCCTCGGCGCCGGAATTGGAGAAGAAGACCCGGCCCCCGCCGCCGAGCAGCCCGTCCAGCTCGGCGGCCAGCTTCGGCTGGACCTCGTTGTAGTAGAGGTTCGAGACGTGGAGCAGCGTACGGGCCTGCTCGGCCAGCGCGTCGGCCACCTCCGGGTGGGCATGGCCCAGCGAGGTGACGGCCAGGCCGCCCAGGAAGTCCAGGTACTCCCGGCCCTCTGTGTCCCACAGCCGGACGCCCTCGCCCCGCACGAACGCGACGGGCTGACGGGCATACGTCCCCATCACGTGGGCGGCGTCCAGGGCGGCGAGCTCTTCGAAACTCATGGGTCTCCTCGTAGCTAGGGCACCACCATGGTGCCCACACCTTGGTGGGTAAAGCACTCCAGGAGCAGGGCGTGGGGGATGCGCCCGTCCAACAAGTGGGCCCGGCCGACGCCGTTGCGCAGCGCCGAGACGCAGGAACGGATCTTCGGGACCATGCCTTCCGACAGGGCACCGGAGTCGAGGAGGGCGGCGAGGTCGGAGGCGGAGATCTGTGAGATGAGGGATTCCCGGTCGTGGAGATCGCCGAAGAGGCCGGGGACGTTGGTCAGGTAGACGAGCTTCTCGGCGCCGAGGGCCTCGGCGATGGCGCCGGCCACGGTGTCGGCATTGACGTTGTAGGCCTGGCCCTCCTCGTCGACGCCGATGGTGGCGATGACGGGGATGAACTCTTCGGCGATCTGGCGCTCCAGGACGGTGGTGTTGATCCGGGTCACGTCGCCCACGAAGCCGAGCCGGGGGTCGCGCTGGCGGACGGTGACGAGGCTGGCGTCCTCCCCCGACAGGCCGATGGCATAGGGGCCGTGGCGGTTGATGGCCCCCACCACCTCCCGGTTGACCTTGCCGACCAGCGCCATGCGGACGATGTCGACGGTCTCGGCGTCGGTGACCCGGAGCCCGTCGACGAAGAGGGACTCCTTGCCCAGCCGGGCCATCAGGTCGGTGATCTGGGGCCCGCCGCCGTGGATGACGACGGGGTCCATGCCGACGAGCCGCATGAGGACGACGTCCTGGGCGAACAGCTCGAGGTCGCTCATCGCGTTGCCGCCGTACTTCACCACCACGGTCTTGCCGGAGAACTCGCGGATGTAGGGCAGGGCCTCGGCCAGGATGGCGGCCTTGGCCTCGGGACGGATCTCGAGGAGGGCGTCGATGACCGGCAGGGTCACGACGTCCTCATGTTCTCGTCGATGTAGCCCGGGGTCAGGTCGACGGTGGTCACGGTGGCTTCGCCGTTGCCGAGGCGGAGGTCGGCGGTCACCTCGATCTCCTTCTGCTGCATCGACTTCGTCAGGGCGTCGGCGTCGAACCCGCCCGAAGCGGCCACCCCGCCCACGCAGACCGTGAAACCGTTGTAGGCGATATCGACCCGGTCAGGGTCGAGGAACGAGCCGCTGGCGCCGAGCTCGGACAGGATGCGGCCCCAGTAGGGGTCGCCGCCGAACAGGGAGCACTTCACCAGCTGGCTCTGGGCCACCGCCCGGGCCGCCCGCAGGGCCTCGGCGTTCGAGCGCGCCCCCTTCACCGTGAGGCGCACGAACTTCGTGGCCCCCTCGGCGTCGGACGCCATCTGGTCGGACAGGCTGGCGCAGACGGCGGTGAGGGCGTCGGCCAGCGCATGGGCCTCCGGCGTTCCGGCCTGGATGGGGCCGTTGCCGGCCGCGCCGCCGGCCAGCACGAGGACGGTGTCGTTGGTGGAGCGGGACCCGTCGGTCGTCATGAGGTTGAACGACGCATCGACCGCCTTGGTCAGGGCCAGCTGGAGGGCCCGGGGGTCGACGGCGGCGTCGGTGGTGATGACGGCCAGCATCGTGGCCATGGCCGGCGACAGCATGGCCGCCCCCTTGGCCATCCCGCCGACCGTGATCGTCGTGCCGCCCACCTCGAACGTGGCGACCGCCTCCTTGGCCACGGTGTCAGTGGTCATGATGGCCTCCGCCGCCGAGCGGCCCGCCTCCGGCGTGGCGGCCAGAGCGGCGGCGGCGGCCGGGACGCCGGTGGTGAAGGGCTCGATGGCCATCGGGATGCCGATCAGGCCGGTGGAGCAGAGGAGGATGTGGCTGCGGTCGCAGCCCAGGGCCTGGGCGGCCAGCGCCGCCGTCCCCTCGGCCGCCAGCAGGCCGGGCTCGCCGGTGGCGGCATTGGCGTTGCCGGAGTTGAGGACGACGGCCGCCGCCCTGCCCTCGGCGGCCAGGTGGCGCCGGCTGAGCTTGACGGGCGCGGCGGCCACCAGGTTGGTGGTGAACACCCCGGCGGCGGTGACCGGGACATGATCGGCGGTGGCGACGAGGGACAGGTCCAGGGCGCCCGACGCCTTGATGCCGGCCGCGACACCGGCGGCGACGAATCCCTGGGCAGCGGTGACAGACATGTTCAGGGCACCAGTCCGACGGTCGGGAGGGCAAGGGTCTCGGGCAGGCCGAGGAGGAGGTTGGCGTTCTGGAGGGCCTGGCCCGAGGCGCCTTTGACAAGGTTGTCCTCGGCGGCGATGGCCAGCACCGTGTTGGTCCGGGGATCCAAGCGGACCGTGACGTGGACGGAGTTGCCGCCCGTCGTGGCCTTGGTCGCCGGCGGCTGGTCGAGCACCGCGACGAAGGGCTCCCCGGCGTAGAAGTCGCGGTAGTGGGCCAGGAGGCCGTCGGTGCCGAGCCCGGCCGCCGCCGCCGTCGGGCGGGCGTAGCAGGTGGCCAGGATCCCCCTCGTCATGGGGACGAGGTGGGGGGTGAACAGCACCTGGGCCTGGCCGGTGGGGCTCAGACGGCCGAGAGCCAGCTCCATCTCGGCGGTGTGGCGATGCGTCAGGAGGCCGTAGGCCGAGACGTTCTCGTTGGCCTCGCTGTAGAGACTCGGGGCGGACAGGCCCCGCCCCCGGCCCGAGACACCGGAGGCGGCATCGACGATGAGCCCGGCCGGTTCGACGAGGCCGGCGGCCAACA
>JAUZEX010000595.1 GCA_030838815.1 Actinomycetota bacterium | reverse complement strand
CCAACGGCATGATCTCGGCCATCCCGGGCATGAGGTGCCCCAGGTCGCTCAGGTCGAAGGATCCACCCTTGATCGTGATCTCGTGGTCGTGGTCGGCAGCCATGGCCGGACGCTACCGCGCACAGTCCGTGGCACGCATGTCCGCTGCTTCATGTGTCCTCGAATGGCTGTTGGAGCCGCCGCCGCGGACCGGCTAAGAGGCGGCCGGCTCCCGACGTGCGCCAGGTGTGAACTCCACCGCCATGTGCTTGACGCCGCCGATGAAGTTCGAGCGCAACACCTCCGGCTCCGCCACGAGGTGCATGTCCGGGATGCGTTCCAGGACCTCCTGGAAGATGAGCTTGAGCTCCATGCGGGCCAGGTTCGCTCCCAGGCAGAAGTGGTGACCGCCACCACCGAAGGCGACCTGCTCGGCGGGTTCACGCGTGATGTCGAAGCGGAACGGGTCGTCGAAGACGGCCTCGTCGCGGTTGGCCGACCAGTACGACAGCAGCACCCGCTCGCCGGCCTCCAGCCGCTGGCCGCCGAGTTCGTACGGCTCGACCAGGTTGCGGAGGAAGTGGCGGACGGGGCTCACCCAGCGGATCATCTCGTCAACGGCGGTGGGGACGAGGTCGGGCCGGGCCTGCAGCCGCGCCAGCTGATCGGGGTTCTCGAGGAGCGCCTGGAGGCCCCCCGCCATGGAGTAGGACGTCGTGTCGTGGCCGGCGGTGGCGATGATCATGTAGTAGGACACCATCTGGAATGGTCCGAGCGGCTCACCGTCGAGGGTGGCGTTGGCGATCACCGACGCGAGGTCGTCGGTCGGCCGTGCCCGTCGCTCGTCGATGAGGGCGCCGAAGTAGCTGAAGAAGTCGTAGATCACCTGCATCTGGTCTTCGGGGGTGGCGCCCCGGGCCAGTTCGGGATCGTCACCGCCGAAGAGCTCCTGGGTGAGCTGCAACATCCTCGGGTAGTCCGACTCGGGTAGCCCGAGGATCGACAGGATCACCTCCAGCGGCATCGGCTTGGCGATGTCGGCGGCGAAGTCGCAGGCGCCTCCCATGTCGACCATGCGGTCCACCGTCCGGCGCGCCAGCTCGGCGATGCGGAATTCGAGGCGGGCCAGGCTGCCGGCCTGGAACCAGTCGGCGGTCACCGCCCGGTAGGCACGGTGCTCGGGGTCGTCCACGTGGACCAGGGTGGCCAGATCCCCGGCTTGTTTCGCGACGCGTTCGGTTTCCGTGTCCATGAGGACGGGCTGGGGCCGGTTCCGGAAGACGGCGGGATTGCGTTCCGCCTCCATCACATCGGCGTGCCGGGTGACGGCGTAGAACGGCTCGAACCCGTCCGCCTCCACCCGCTGGACCGGGGCCTCCCGGCGCAACCGCGTGCAGGCCCGGTGGAACGCCGCCTCGTCGGCGTAGGCGTCGGCGTCGACGAACACCATGGCCGCTTCCTCGCACGCAATCGATGTCACAGACCGCTCCCTTTCCGTGCCGGCAGGGATACCTTAAGGTATGGTGACGGGCATGTCCACACCGCTCTCCGACAGCCAGTACTTCGCCACGGCCATGGACATCCTCGGGCAGTCCGGCCCGGAGGGGCTCACGATCGCCGCGCTGTGCGGGCGGCTCCGGGTCACCAAGGGCAGCTTCTACCACCACTTCGGCGGGCTCGGTGAGTTCGTCCACCGGTTCCTGGCCTGGTGGGTGGGCGAGAGCGTCGAGCTCGTCCGCCAGATGGAGGCGGAGGAGGACAACCGGCGTCGCCTGGAGCTGGCTTCCGAACATGCTTTGGCCTTCCGCCATGAGGCGGAGGCGGCCATCCGGGCCTGGGGGCACAGCGTTCCGGAAGTGGCGGCGGCCGTCCGCGGGGTCGACGGGGTGCGCCAGGATTACCTGGCCTGGGCCTTCCGGGAACTCGGCGTGACCAGGGCCGACGCCCAGTTCTTCGCCCGGCTGTCCGTTGACCTTCTCGTGGGCCGCCAGTCGCGGGAGCAGCCCGTCGACGTCGGCCAGTTGTCGACCGCCTTCAATCGTGTCCGGGAGATGATCTTCGCCTTCGCCGACATGGAGCCGGCTTCTCCGCCGCCGCGGCGCCCGGTTCGTATCAAGCCCTTGCCAACGGCCATACCTTAAGGTATGGTGGTGGCGATTTGAGAGGAGTTCCACCCCCCCTCATGACCACCACCGCTGCCACCTCTCCAGGCGGCGCCGCCGAGCCGGCGGCCGCTCGGGACCTCGCACCGTGGCCGAACGCCCGGAGCCAGCGCAGCTCGATCGTCGCCCAGTTCGGCGGCGACCGCACCGACCTGGCGCAGTGGGCGTTGACGACGGCCGACCCGTTGGCTGACGCGGTGGCCGTTGCCCTCCACACCGACGGTGGGGCCGTGCGGGCTGCCTTCGACACGGGCGTCACCGAAGGTCTGGCGTCCCTTACCGATCCCCACCCGGCGGTGGCGGCCCTCCTCGCCAGCACCGAGGCGCTCCCGGACTACGCCGACGAGGAGCTCCTCGATCATGGCTCGGCGCCCCATTTCACGGTGCCGATGCCCGTGCACCTGGTGTCGTTGAGCGCCGGTGCGCTGCTGCGGGTCTACGAATCGCCGTCGATCGCCAACGTGCTCGCGTCGACGAGCCGGCTGATCGACGGAGCCGACCGCCGCATCCGCGAAACCGGCCAGTGGGTCGTCACCGCCATGCTCCCCGGAGCGCTGCGCGCTGGCGAGGCCGGTTACGTCGCGACGTTGCAGGTCCGCCTGCTCCATGCG
>JAUZEX010000593.1 GCA_030838815.1 Actinomycetota bacterium | reverse complement strand
ATCGCCGTGTAGCAGACCTGATCAGGCCCCGAGGTCGAGCCGGACCTGGTAGTCGCGGAGCCAGGTATCGAGCTGGAGGACGAACTCGATGTCGGTGCGGTGGACCGGCTCGTCGACCTCGCCCGCGGCGATCGCCTCGGCGCGGCCGCGGTCGAGGAGCGGGAGGGCCGGGCCGTCCTCGGTGAGTAGCTTGGCCAGCCGCTCCCGCAGCGCGACCTCGTAGGTCGGGTCCTGGGTGGCGGGATAGGGCACCTTCTTGCGCTGGGCCACGGATTCGGGGAGGAAGTCACCGGCCGCCGCCCGCAGAAGGCTCTTCTCCCGCCCGTCGAACGTCTTCATCGCCCACGGGGTGTTGAAGACGTACTGCACGAGGCGGTGGTCGCAGAACGGGACCCTGACCTCGAGCCCGGAGGCCATGCTCGTGCGGTCCTTCCGGTCGAGCAGCCAGCACACGAACCGGGTCAGGTGCACGTAGCACATCTCCCGCATGCGGCGTTCGAGACCCTCCGCCCCCGGCCCGTCCGGGAGATGGGGGACCTCGGCCAGGGCGTCGCGGAACGACGACCGCTGGTACTCGGGGATGTCGAGCGCCCGGCGCAGCCCGGGGTCGAGGAGCGTGGGCTCGGCCATGCGCATCCTCATGCCGGCCAGCCAGGGGAACACGTCGGCGTTGACCGAAACCGGGTCGTGGAACCAGGCGTAGCCGCCGAAGACCTCGTCGGCCGATTCGCCCGACAGCGCCACCGTCGTCTGGGCCCGGATGGCCCGGAAGAGGAGCAGCAGGGAGGTGTAGCCGTCACCCCAGTTCGTGGGGTAGTCGAATGCGGTCACCACCTCCCGCAGGACGGCCGGGTCCATCAGATCCTCGGTCGAGAGGACGATGTCGCTGTGGTCGGCGCCGACGTGTTCGGCGAGGGCGTGGGCGAACGGCGTGTCGGGGGTGGGGCGGATCGCGTCGGCGGTGAAGTTCTCCGTGTAGCCGGTGAAGTCGACAGCAAAGCTGCGGACGGGCCCCTGCCCCGCCCGCCGCAGGGCGTCCGAGGCGAGGGCGGTGACCGTGGAGGAGTCGAGACCGCCCGACAGCAGCGTGCAGAGCGGGACGTCGGAGATGAGCTGGCGGCTGACGATGTCGAGCAGCAGCTCCCGGACGGTGGCCACGGTGGTGGGGAGGTCGTCGGTGTGGGGGATGGCCTCGAGCTGCCAGTAGCGCCGGCGGCGGAGACCGGCGCGGCTGACCGTGACGACCTGCCCGGGTCGTACCTCGGCCATCCCGGAGTACACCGATCGCTCCGGCGTCTTCACGGTGGCCAGCAGCTCGCGGAAGCCGTTGAGGTCGACGGAGGGCTCGAACGCCGGGTGGGCCAGGATGGCCTTGGCCTCGGACCCGAAGAGCACGCCGTGGGGCGTCGGGGCGTAGTAGAGGGGCTTGATGCCGAGCCGGTCCCGGACGAGGAGCAGCTCCTCCCGGCGGGTGTCCCAGATGGCGAGGGCGAACATGCCGTTGAGGCGCTCGACGAAGGTCTCGCCCCAGGCCTGGTAGGCCCGCAGGACCACCTCGGTGTCGCTCTCGGTGGCGAAGTGGTGGCCGGCGGCGGCCAGCTCGGCCCGCAGCTCCCGGTAGTTGTATGCCTCGCCGCTGTAGGTGATGGCGGCGACGGTCTCCCCGCCCTCCTGGGCGGTCATGGGCTGGCGGCCGCCCTCGATGTCGATCACCGCCAGCCGGCGGTGGCCCAGCAGGGCGTGGGGCGCGACCCACAGCCCGGAGGCGTCGGGACCCCGGCAGGCCATCGTCCGGGTCATGACCTCCAGGGTCTGCCGCTCGGCCGTCAGGTCACGCTCGAAGTCCACCCACCCCGTGATCCCGCACATGGATCCATCCCCCTCCGGTCGACATCGGCTTCGACTGTCACCGGAGACGGTAGGGCGGATCGGCGCGGGCTTTCTGTCACCTTCCTGACAGTTTCAGCGTCAAGCGTGGTCACCGGAGGCCGCGCACGGCCTCGCTCAGGATGTGGCAGTACTTGAGGACGGTCACGCAGAAGACGATGGCCCCGCCGCCGGCGACCAGCGAGGCGGTGGCGATCCGGAAGAGGGGGCTGGAGGCGGCGGCGCCGGGGGCGCGGTTGGCGACGGGAGGCGACACCGGGGACGGGCGGGTGGCGACGGCGGTGCCCGTCCGCGGCGTGAACGGGATCGCCCCCGGGGATGTGGACGGGGACGGTGACGGGGACGGGTCGACCGCCGCCGCCCGTTCGCTGCGGAACCGGGCGTCATCGAACTCCGCCACGCGGCGCCGAGCCTCCTTCACCAGGGCCAGGGCGCCGAGCGTCAGCAGGGCGTACAGGCCGATCTTCGTGTACAGCGCCAGGGTGTAGGGCTTGGCGTAGGGCAGGCGGAAGAGGCGGGTCGCCTGAGCCGAGGACAGCGGCGGGGCGAAAGCGACGGCCTTCTTCAGGTTGAGGAGGCCCGTCCCCCACACGAGGACGGTGGCCCACAGCAGGGCCTGGGCCATCCGGCGGAGGTTGCGGTCGAGGATGTCGCTCAGCTGCGCCGACAGCAGGCGCCGCCGGTTGGGCAGGCCCATGAGGACCATGAGCCCGGCCAGGGCGAACCACAGGCCGGCCACGATGCTGTGAGCGAAGAGCAGTGCGATCTCGGAGGTCTGCGCCTTCGGGGTCGTGTTCCCGGCGACGTCGCTGCTGCGCCGGCCCTGGGCCGTCTGGAGCGCCGGGCCGGTCGCCTCGACCTCGATCTGGGCCAGGCCCAGGGAGCGGGGCAGCTTGGCGGTGTCGGCCTCCTTCGTGTTGTAGGCGTTGACGATGACGGTCCAACGGCCGCCGGCGGGCACGATCACGACGCCGTTGTAGACACCGGCCTCGGCGCCCTCGACCGTCCCGTGGGGATAGGCGAAGTCGTAGGCCTCCTTCGACGCTTCGTTCCCCCGGGGGTCCGGGGGTGTCGCCCCGGGGGACGGGCGCACACTGGCGCGCACGGTGTAGGGGTCGGCCATCGGCCGTCCCGTCCCGGCGTCGGTGAGGCGGGCCCGGAGCGGGACGTAGAGCGGCGACGGCAGCGGATCCGGGTTGTCGGTGCGGACCTCGAGCGCGATCGTGACCGGCCGGGTGCCGTACTGCGGCACGGTCGTGGTCGTCTCCTGCGCTCCCGCTCCGGCTGCCCCGGCGACGAGCATGACGCTCCAGGCCGCGACGAGCACCAGCCCGCCGGCCCTGTGTCCCAGATTCCCCATCGCCGGTCCCTCCCTCCGTCGACCAGATTCGGCGGTGGCGCTCAGATGCGCTGACCGGCCGGCCGCGTGGCCGGCGGCGGCGCCGCTTTGCGTCCCATCACCATGACGACCCCTGCGGCCAGCACCGCGGCCGCCGCCGCCAGGGCCAGCCACAGGCCCACGTTCGATCCGCCGCCGTGCACCTGGGCCCGGCTCACTTCGCCGTTGGCATCGACCTTGACCTCGGCGGTGCGGGTGCTGCCGAGGGCAGGCAGGGCCGACGTCCCCTGCTCGGCTGTGGCCGTCACGGTCCACGAGCCCGGGCCGACGGGAAGGAGGCCTTCGTAGTGACCGGTCCCCCGTCGATCGGTCATGGTGACCGGCCCGGCCGGGGAGCCGCCGGGCCCGGTGGCGCTGACCACGATGGCGAATCCGGCCGCCGACGCACCAGAGTCGCGGTCGATCAGATCGCCGTTGACGACGATGCCCTGCCCCGCACCGGACCCGCGGCTGAAGTGCAGGTCCGTGACGAGGAGCTCGATCCGGCCGGCGTTGTGGGCCGACGCCGCGCCGGGCACCGTCAGGAGCAGGGCCAGCGCCAGGCCGGCGGCCGCCACCACCCGGGTCATCCGCGTCGCGCTCAATTCACCGACCCCCTGTCCCGGTTCCACTTCCCGTAGTAGGAGGCGACCTTGACCGCCGCCTTCTTCTCCCGTTCATCGAGCCAGTCGGCGAAGAGCCGCTGGCGCTTCTGG
The DNA here is from genome assembly GCA_030838815.1 of Actinomycetota bacterium. Taxonomy (GTDB): domain Bacteria; phylum Actinomycetota; class Acidimicrobiia; order IMCC26256; family BP-133; genus BP-133. The sequence goes on along the minus strand of JAUZEX010000593.1, from coordinate 7,092 downwards.
TCCTGGGCCGCGGCCAGCACCTGACCTCTGACGTCGGCCAGCGACCGCTCCGGCGTGTCCTCCCGCTGCTCGCAGAGGAAGACGAGGTAGCCGTCGGCGGCCTGGGCCGGTGGGCTCAGCTCGCCGTTGTGCAACGTGCCGATGAGGTTCTTCAGGTCGGGCGAGAGCTCCTCACTGGCCGAGCTCACCTGGCCCATGCTCCCGGCCTTGGCCGCCCCGAGGGCCGTGGCGGTGTCGTCGAACGGCGCGCCGGCCGTCACCTTCTGGCGCAACGATTCGGCGGCCGCCTTGGTGGGCAGGAAGGCGGCCCGGATGGTCGACGACCAGCCGGCCTTGAACCGGTCCTTCACCGTCTCCCAGTGCTTCTCGACGTCGCTGTCCGAAACGGCGACGTTGGGGAACAGCTTCTCGGCCAGCTTCTTGGACACGTTCCCGGCCAGGAGCCCGTTGCGGAGGTCCTCCCGGGTGTAGGCGCTGTGGGCGAACTCGGAGTCGGGCGCCACCCCCACCGCCTTGTCGAGCAGGTTGTCGGGCTCGGCGGCGACGCCGTTGTCCTGGGCCAGCTGCTTGAGCAGCGTGAGGCGGACCAGGTACTCCAGTACGTAACGCCGTCCGGTCTTGCGGGCCAGAGGCGTGAGCGGCGCCCCTTCGGGCAGCGTCTGGCCGGTCGAGCCGGCCGAGGCCGAGATGTACTGGGTGGTGAGCCGTTCGACGTCGGCGGACGGGACGGTGGTCCCGTTCACCTCGGCCGCGGTGGCCGGCGGCTTGCTCTTGCCGCAACCAGTCGCCGTCAGCGCCGCCCCCAGGAAGGCCGCCACCAGGAAGGCCGTCAACGCGAGCTTGTGAGGACCTGACCGAGCCACGGGTTCGTCACCTCCTCGGGATCTTCACTCTTGGCGTCGTCGGCGAGGACCTTCTCCACCCGGGGGTCGTCGGGCCGGACGATCTCCGTCCCCGCCACCAGGGACCGGACCTCGTCGAAGACCTGGTCGACCACGACGTAGACGTGGACGTCCCCGTCGCGACGGACGTAGTACCCGCCGCCGGTGGGGTTCGGGCCGCCGAAGTGGATGGTGAACCGTTGCGCGGTCTGGGTTTCCACGGTGAAGGCGACGTCGGAGCCGGCGAAGCCGAACCCCGGATCCGACGCCGGGTCGACGTCGAGCCGGCGGTAGGCGGGCATGGGGATGAGGTGCTGGTCGGCCGCCGACATCAGCGAACCGGCCGCCGGCGCCGCGCCCGCGCCGGGCTCCCACAGCCCGCCGCCGGTGCGCTGCACCTCGACTGTCCTGCCGCCGGCCGAGGCCACCACCCGGTAGACCTCGTCGACGGCCAGCGGGAACATGGGCCAGGTGCTGACGGCGGTCTTGTCGACCTTGGCCGCCAGCTCCCGGTAGGGCTTGACGGCGTCGACCGGGCTGCACCCGGCGCAGAGGATGCTGCCACCGACGATTACGGCGCCGACGAGTACGGAGCCGGCGAGGCCGCGGCCGAGGTTTGCCCGGGGCCTCATCGGCGGCGGAGCCGGAGGAGCGCCAGGGCGAAGGCGACCGAGGTCAATCCCCCGGGGGCGACGATGGCCCGGCGGACGAGCCGGCCCCGGTCGGTCTGCGTCAAGGCCAGCTTGGCCGGGCCGCCGGGATCGCGGGAGGCGGCGATGATGTCGTTCTCGATCGCCACCCACGAAACGAGCTGGCCGGCGAAGGTGGAGTTGCCGAACCGCCCGAGGAACGTGTTGGAGGCGAGGTCGGCCGAACCGACGACGCCGATACGGGTGCGGGACAGCACAGGCGCCGCTCCTCCGGGGGACACCCCCGAACCCCCGGGCTTCGACTGGTCCACCCTGCTCCAGTCGGTGAGCGCTCCGGCCACGAACGGCCCTTTGGTGCCGTCGGCCAGCGAGCTCTGCGAACTCGTCTGCAGCAGCGGGGTGAGCCAGGCCCCGTCGGCCTTCTCGGGCCCGACGCCGATCGACTCCACCGGCAGCGCCCCCACCAGCAGCGTGGGGATGGTCCGGGCCTTCAGGTCGACGGTGACCGGGCTCTGCGACGGGTACTTGAACACCAGCACCGACGCCGGGTCGTTGATCAGCGAGCTGCGGTCCCGGATGACCGACGGCCGCAGCCCGAGCCCCCAGGGCCGGATCAGGTCGTCGAGCTGGCCGATGACCTCGGGCGCCGAGGCGAGCACACTCGAGTCGGCCAGCACCACGAGCCGGCCCTGGGCCTTGGCGAAGTCCTGGAGCATGGCCAGCTCCGAAGGCAGGAACCCGGCCCGGGGCCCGGCCAGGATGACGACCTGGCACTTCGCCAGCCGGGCCGCGCCGCCTTCGGCGGCCAGCGCCAGCGGCTGGGTCACGTAGCCGAGATGCTTGAGGCGGGTGGCGAAGTTCTGGTAGCCGTCGGGCCGCTGGTCATCGATGTCGCGCTCGCCGTGACCGACGGTGAAGCAGGCCGTGGGCGGTTCGGTCCGGGCCAGCCGCTGGATGGCGCTGGTGAGGTCGACCTCGGAGATCTCACTCACGAAGTCGCGGTTCTTGCCCACCTGGAGCAGGATCTCGCCGTAGGACCCGGCGCCGAGCTCCTTCACCCGGCCCGGTTGGGCGTCGGGGTCGATGAACTCGAAGCTGAGGTCGCCCTTCACCAGCTGGTAGCGGCGCAGCAGCGACCGCATCTCGACCTGCTGGGCCGACCCCGGCTGGGTGAAGCCGATGACGTGGATCGGCGCCTTCACCTGTCCCAGGACCGCTTTCGACTGGGTCGTGAGGCTGAAGCGGTGCTCGGGGGTGAGGTCGACCTGGCCCCGGGCCTGGGCCGAGGCGACTCCCGAGCCGACCACGAGGAACAGGCCGAGGACGACCCCGGCCCGCCGGGGGTCGACCAGGCGGCGCAGCGTCCGGCGACCCGGCTCCCGCAGGGCGGCGCCGGCCAGTGTCAGGCCGAACAACACGCCCGTGAGGAAGTACAGCCCGTCACCGGCGTCGAGGATCCCCCGACCGCTGTTCTCGATGTGGTTCGTCGGAGCCAGGAACGACACGATCCCGTTGAACCGGCCGCCGAGCCATCCCGGCACGAAGTCGAGGATCCACAACCCGAGCAGGACGCCGAATCCGACGAAGGCGGCGCTGGTCGGCGACGTCGACCGGGCCGAGACGGCCAGGGCGACGGCGTTGAACATCGCCACCAGCACCAGCAGGCCCATCCAACCGGCGGCGGCGTTGCCGAGTTCGACACGCCCCAGTGTGTGGAGAAGCGCCATGTAGAGCCAGGCGATCGACACCACGCCCCACAGGAAGACGGTGTTGGCCGCCCACTTCCCCGCCACCAGCGTCCAGCGGGAGACGGGCCACGACAGCGTGATATCGAGTGCCCCGGTGCGGCGCTCCTCGGCGAAGGACCGCATGGCCAGGATCGGGGCGACGACGATGAGCGTCGTCTCGATGTTGGAGTAGTACCGCTCGAGGTCGGCGTAGGGGTGGGAGAACAGCAGCGTGACGAAGAACAGCCCCGAGATGATGAGGTAGGCGGTGGCGATGGCCCACGCCTGGGGCGACGTCACGAGGGTCCGCAGCTCGCGCCGGAAGACGATCACGTTCCGCTCCGCTCGGCCCGCGACCGCAGCCCGGCCTCCCGGAAGGCGCTGTCGATGAGATCGGTCATCGGCTCCAGGTGGGCCAGCGACCACCCTTCGGCCAGCACCACCCGGGCCAGCCCGTCGACGACGGCCGGCGAGGCGGCGTCGACGACCAGGCTCGTGCTGACGCCGTTGCCGGTGGAGTGCAGCACCGTGGCACCGACGCTCTCCACCGCCGCCCGCAGCCGGTCGGGCGGCGGGCCGGAGACGCCGAGCCGCCACCGGCGGGTGACCGACCCCGACAGCTCCGCCTCGACGAGGGTGCCGTCGAAGGCCAGCTCCCCGGCGGCGATGACCATGATCCGTTCGCACAGCACCCGGGCCTCGGGCAGCACGTGGGTCGAGAACAGCACGAGATGGTCCCGCCCGTACTCCCACAGGACGTCGCGGATGTCCCACACGTTGAGCGGGTCGAGGCCGGCCATGGGTTCGTCGAGGATGAGGACGGGCGGGGCCCCGATCACCGCCTGGGCCATCCCGACCCGTTGCCGGTAGCCCTTGGACAGGTTGCCGATCACCCGCTCCGCCATGTGCTCGAGGTCGATCTGGCCCAGGACGGTGGCGACCGCCTCGTCGACCTGGCGCCGGCCGACGCCCTTCATGCGGGCGGCGTAGCCCAGGTAGGCCCGCACGGTCATCTCCGGCGGGAAGCTGGCCCGCTCCGGCAGGTAGCCGATGCGGCCCCGGGCCGCCCGGGGCCGGTCGGCGGCGTCGACGCCGTCGACCGTGATGTCCCCGGCGTCCCAGTCGAGGATGCCGGTGACGCATTTGATGATCGTGCTCTTGCCGGCGCCGTTCGGTCCGAGCAGGCCGGTGACGCCGTCGGTCAGGGCGAACGTCACGCCCTTCACCGCCTCCCGCTTGCCGTACGACTTCTTCAGCCCGTCGACCGCCAGGCGGACCGGCCGGTGGTCGTTCCCGGCCGGACGCGAGACGGGCGCAACCGCCGCCGTCGGGGGACGCAGGCCTACCTCCCCAATGTGCGTCAACAGGATCAGCTCCGTAGGCGGGCGGCGGCGTCGAGGGGTTCGGTCTCCGTCGCGGCGACGCGATTCAGGTGGGCGGCGATCTGCTCCACCGTGTCGGCCAGCCAGTCGATGTTCTCGGCCATCCGGTCGATGCGGGCCACGACGTCGTCGGGCGGCGCGGCGGTGGCCGGCGATCCGCCGGCTGCGCCTCCGAGGAGGGCGGCGCCCACGGCCATCAGACCGACGCCGATGAGGCCGCCGCTGGCCAGGTAGGGGATCTGGGCCGCCGGGTTCTCCAGGTGCCGGGTCTGGCCCCAGGCGATGAGCACGCTGACGAGCCCGGCCACGACGAGGACGCCGGCGGCCAGGAGCCGGGGCGGCAACGCCGGGAGAGAGAGGCCCTTCTTGCCCGACTCGGGCAGGTCGGCGATGTGGGCGGGAAGGGGAGCGGGGCTGGCCATCGCCGCGCTACCCGGCCGCCGCCGCGGCCCAGGTCAGCAACGTCGGTGCCGCCCGTCCGACGTGGGCCACCTCCGACAACCCGGCCGGTCGCCGCCCGGCCGTCCCCGTGGCCGGCTCCGGGTCCCGGCGGGCCGCCAGAGGCGCCTCGGCCGGCGTGGCGAACCGGGCGGGAGAGACCGTGCTGGCGCCGGGAGCGATCGGCGCCGATGTCGTCGACCCGCCCTGCGGCGTGTCGATGACGTTCACGCTGTTGGTCGAGGAGTCCACGTAGTCACGGGCCCGGGCCAGGCCGAGGTAGAAGCCGGTGTTCTCGCCGCCGGCGTTCTTGCAGCACCAGTAGTTGTTCATCCGGACCCGGACGACGGGAGCGAAGATGGCGATCTCCCTCGGGTTGACGACGCTGAAGTCTCCGACGGCCCGGCCGGGGGTGTCACCCGGCTGGTACACCCGGGGGGCGAGGACGTCGACCTGCCACGTCTCCTTGTCGGGGGCGGCGGTGGCGCCCATCTGGTTGGCCTGGGCGTTGAACTGGTCGACGACCTGGCTGGCGGGTATGGCGCTCCCCCCGATGGAGAAGCCCTTGGGGGAACTGGCCTCCACCGTCGGGGTCTTGCCCTGGGCGATGTCGACGGCCGACACCTTGTATGACACCAGCGGCTCCGCACCGACGGGGTAATCGACCTTCACCCAGCTCTCGACCGCGCCGATGTGGAGGTCGCCGACGTCGATGCCCGTCAGGTGGGCGGTGGCCTCGCTCACCATGTGACCGACCGACGCGATGGCCTTGGTGTCGGTGTACCCGTCGCTGATCGACAGCGGGCCACTCGTGAGCGGACCGGTGCTGCTGGTCCCGAGCGCCTTGAGCCGGGACGAGCAGTCGGTGACGGCCTTGCGCCCGACCCCGCCGCCGCCCTCCTCGATCTTCCCCGAAGTGCCCCGGCCGGCGTCAGGGTTGTTGCACCGGGTCAGCGTCGGGTTCTTGAAGCCGCCGCCGGGCCCGATCTCGAAGACGCCCTCCTCGACGATCTCGTCGCCGTAGTAGAAGCTGGCGAAGCCGGACGAGCGGCCCGGGGTGGAGTCGACGTAGCTGCGGGAGAAGGCCGTCGGCGTCGGGTTGAGCTCGTAGGGCAGCCCGGCGGTGGGCACCACCAGCCGGGCGTCGGCCCAGCCCCGCCATGACTGGCCGACCGCCAGGTCCTCCAGGTCATCGGCGTGGGCCGGCAGCGCCTGGCCGACCAGCATGACGGCCATCGTCGTTGCGGTGATCCATCGGGCGAGGCGGCGGTTGCGTCGCTCCTTCACTGCGGGTACCCCCCTGGTTCGATGCGGTGTGCCAAATGAGCGGTGTGCCAAATGAGCGGTGTGCCAAATGAACGGTGCGATTACTTGCGATCGAGGCCTACGGCCGCCCCGGCGAGGAGCTCGGCCTGGCTCTCGTCCCCCGTGCCGTCGAGGACGATCCGACCCTTCTCCACGACGCAGGCCCGGTCGGCGACGGCCAGCATCTTCGAGGCGAACTGGTCGACGACCACGACGGCGAGCCCTTCGTCGGCCAGCGTCCGGAGCGTCTCGTAGAGCCCGGCCACCACCAGCGGGGCGAGCCCCATCGACAGCTCGTCGATCATGAGCAGGCGGGGCGCCGAGACCAGCGCCCGCCCGATGGCCAGCATCTGCTGCTCCCCGCCCGACAGCGACCCGGCCCGCTGGCCCTGCCGCTCACCGAGGACGGGGAACAGCTCGAAGGCCCGGGCCATCTGCCGGGTCACGACCTCGGGCGCCACCCCCGACGAGCCGGTGACCAGATTCTCCTTGACGGTCAGGTTCATGAAGATCCGCCGGCCCTCGGGCGACAGGGCGATCCCCCGGAGGAACCGGGCACTGGCCGGCTCGTGGGTGACCCGGGTCTGGTCGAAGACGAGCGTCCCCCGGCTGACGGGCACGACGCCGAGGATCGTCTTGAGCAACGTCGACTTCCCGGCGCCGTTGGGGCCGAGCACGGCCACCAGTTCGCCGGGGGCGATGCTGAAGT
>JAUZEX010000589.1 GCA_030838815.1 Actinomycetota bacterium | reverse complement strand
GTCACCGACCTGGAGGTCGCCTCGGGGCGCGGCTGCGTGATCACCACCACCGGCGGCGAGGAGTATCTCGACTTCACGAGCGGGATCGCCGTCACGTCGACCGGGCACTGCCACCCCAGGGTGGTGTCGGCCATCGCCGAGCAGGCCGGACGGTTCATCCACGCTCAGGTCAACGTCTACCGCCACGACCTCCTGGAGCGGCTCGCGGCCCGCCTGGCCGAGGTCTGCCCCGACCCGATCGACACGTTCTTCTTCGCCAACTCCGGTTCGGAGGCCACGGAGGGGGCGGTGAAGCTCGCCAAGCAGGTCACCGGCCGGCCCAACATCATCGTCTTCACCGGCAGCTTCCACGGCCGGACGCACCTCACGATGGCCATGACCACGTCGAAGACGGCCTACCGGGCCGGCCACGGGCCGCTCCCGTCCGGGATCTTCGTGGCGCCGTACCCCTCGGCCCTCGACCACGGCGGCGATGCCGAGGCCGCCTCGGCGGCCTGTCTGGCGCACGTGCGTCACCTCCTGGCCACCCAGACGGCTCCGGCCGAAACGGCGGCCGTCGTCATCGAGCCGGTGCTCGGGGAAGGCGGCTACGTCCCCGCTCCGGGTTCGTTCCTGCGGGGGCTGGCCGAGCTGTGCGCCGAGCACGGCATCCTCTTCGTGGCCGACGAGGTGCAGACGGGGTTCGGCCGCACCGGCAAGATGTTCGCCGTGGAGCACTACGGCGTGCGACCGGATGTGGTCGTTCTGGCCAAGGGGCTCGGGTCCGGGTTCCCGATCTCGGCCATCGGCGCGCCGTCGGAATTGATGGCGCGCTGGCCCCGAGGGAGCCACGGAGGCACCTACGGCGGGAACCCGATCGGCTGCGCCGCCGCTCTCGCCACCCTCGATGTGCTGACCGAGGACGGGTTCCTCGACGCCGTCACGGCCCGGGGCCGCCGGCTGGCCTCCCGGCTGGCCGAGGCGACCGCCGGCGACCCGGGGGTGGCGGAGGTACGGGCCCTGGGGCTCATGGTGGCGGTCGAGTTCCGTCGGCCGGAGACGGGGATCCCCGATACGGCGCGGGTTTCGGCCATCCTGGGCCGCTGCCTCACTGAAGGGCACCTCATCCTCATGAGCGCCGGGACGTACTCGCAGGCGATCCGGTTCATGCCGCCACTCGTCGTCTCCGAGGCGGAGATCGACGAGGCGGTGTCCGTGTTCGAGAAGGCGCTCGAGGCGACCCGTTGAATCCGGCCCCATTGAATCCGGCGCAGGCCGACGCGCCCGCCGACCCGGGGGGTTCGGGGGTGTCGCCCGGAAAGGCCCTTGAGCGCCGGCCGCTGGGCGGGCCGGCGGTCACGATGGTCGGGGTGACCAAGCGGTTCGGGGACGTGGACGCCGTGGTCGGGGTCGACCTCGAGATCCGCGACGGCGAGTTCTTCTCCATGCTCGGGCCGTCGGGATCGGGGAAGACGACCTGCCTGCGGATCATCGCCGGGTTCGAAGCCCCCACCGAGGGGCGCGTCCTCCTCCACGGCGCCGATGTCACCGGCCGGGCGCCCTACGAGCGCGACGTCAACACGGTGTTCCAGGACTACGCACTCTTCCCCCACATGTCGATTCTCGACAACGTGGCCTACGGGCTCATGGTGGAGAAGGTGCCCAAGGAGCAGCGGCGCCGCCGGGCCGAGGACGCGCTGCGCATGGTCCGCCTGGAGGGGTTCGGCGGGCGGCGGCCGTCGCAGCTGTCGGGCGGGCAGCGGCAGCGGGTGGCGCTGGCCCGGGCGCTGGTCAAGCGGCCCACGGTGCTGCTGCTCGACGAGCCGCTGGGGGCGCTCGACCTCAAGCTCCGGGAGCAGATGCAGCGGGAACTGAAGGCGATTCAGGCCGAGGTCGGGATCACCTTCGTCTTCGTCACCCACGACCAGCAGGAAGCGCTCACCATGAGCGACCGGATCGCCGTGTTCAACGAGGGCCGGATCGTGCAGGTGGCGCCGCCGGCCGAGCTCTACGAACACCCCGCCACCGCCTTTGTGGCCGGGTTCGTCGGCACATCCAACCTGCTCGAGGGTGAGGCGGCCCGGGCCATCCTCGGCCGCGAGGGCCGCTTCACCGTCCGCCCCGAGAAGATCCGCCTGCTCGACCCCGACGCGGGCACGACCTCCTCGGGGGACACCCCCCGGCCCCCGGGCCCGGGCGAGTGCACCGCCACCGGGCTGGTGGTCGACGTCGCCTATCTCGGGTCCGAGACTCGCTACGTCGTCGCCCTCGATGTCGGCGGCGAACTCGTCGTCATGCAGCAGAACCTCACGACCTCCTCGACCGATGCCCTCGCGGCCCGGGGGCGCAACGTCCGGCTGGCCTGGGGTGAGGAGCATTCGCTGCTCCTCCCCGAGTGAGAGAAAGGGAAAGACCATGAGAACGCGAGCTTTCATCGCCTTGCTTGGGGCGGTAGCCCTCGTCCTGGCGGGATGTGGCGACGACAAGAAGAAGGACAACAGCTCAGCGCAGGGTGAGACCAAGACCTCCACCACCTCCGACGGCTCGCTCCAGAAGCTCGGGGCCGGTGAGGGCGCCTTGAACCTGATCGCCTGGGCCGGCTACGTGGAGAACGGGTCCAACGACCCGAAGGTCGACTGGATGTCCCAGTTCGAGAAGGACACCGGCTGCAAGACGACGACCAAGGTCGCCGGCACCTCCGACGAAATGATCACCCTGATGAAGTCGGGCGGTTACGACGGAGTCTCGGCGTCGGGCGACGCCACCCTGCGCCTCATTCAGGCGAAGGACGTGGTTCCGGTGAACACGGCCCTGATCCCCAACTACGCCGACGTCTTCTCGGGCCTGAAGAACAAGCCCCACAACACCGTCAACGGCAAGAACTACGGCATTCCCCACGGGCGGGGCGCCAACCTCCTGATGTACCGCACCGACAAGGTGAAGCCTGCCCCTGATTCGTGGAGCGTCGTGTGGAACGAGAAGTCGCCCTACAAGGGCAAGGTCACGGCCTACGACAGCCCGATCTACATCGCCGACGCCGCCCTCTATCTGAAGGCGACCAAGCCCGACCTCAAGATCGACAACATCTACGAGCTCGACGACCCCCAGTTCGCCGCCTCGGTCGACCTGCTCAAGAAGCAGCGCACCGTGGTGGGCGAGTACTGGTCGGACTACGCCAAGTCGCAAGCCTCCTTCGCCGGCGGCAACTCGGTCGTCGGGACGACCTGGCAGCTCATCGCCAACCTGCTCACGGCGGCGAAGGTCCCGACCGCCACCACCTTGCCGAAGGAGGGCTCCACCGGCTGGTCCGACACCTGGATGGTCTCGTCCAAGGCGGCTCACCCCAACTGCATGTACCTGTTCATGAACCACATCATCTCGCCCGATGCCAACGCCAAGGTGGCCGAGTACTTCGGCGAGGCGCCGGCCAACGCCAAGTCGTGCGCCGTCACCGCCGACAAGGAGCACTGCAAGACGTACCACGCTGACGACGAGGCCTACTTCGCCAAGGTCGCCCTGTGGACGACACCAACGAAGGAATGCGGCGACAGCCGCGGCGCCGTCTGCAAGGACTACTCGGAGTGGGTCTCCGCCTGGACCACCATCAAGGGTTAGACGAGGTCGCGCGCTGAGCACCGTTCCGCTCCCGGCGGCGCCCCGGCGCCGGTCGCCCGTCCGTCTGGTGGGTGACCGGCTCCGGGGCCGCCGTCGTCTTCAGCTGGTGCTGCTGCTGGCCGCCCCCCTGGGCTGGCTGGTGGTCGCCTACCTGGGGTCGCTGGGGGTGATGGTCTTCAACTCCCTCTGGCGCTTCGACCGGGGGGCCCAGGTCGTGGTGAAGCAGATCGGGCTGTCGAACTTCCGGGAGCTCTGGGACACCCCCGTCTACCGCACGATCGCATTCCGCACGGTCTGGGTCGCGGCGGCGGTGACCGTCACCACGGCCATCCTCGCGTTCCCGATCGCTTACACAATGGCCAAGCTGGCCAGCCCCCGAGCCCGGCGGTTGCTCGTCGTCGCCGTGCTGCTCCCCCTGTGGGCGAGCTACGTGGCCAAGGTCTACGCCTGGCGGACGATCCTGGCCGAGGACGGGATCCTCAACTGGCTGCTCGATCCCTTCGGCCTCAAAGGTCCGGGCCTCGGCCGCAGCCTGATCGGGCCGTGGCTGGTCCTCACCTACCTGTGGCTGCCCTACATGATCCTGCCTGTCTACGCCGGCCTGGAGCGGATCCCCGACTCTCTCATCGACGCATCCTCCGACCTCGGCGCCTCGCCGTTCATGACGTTCCGGAAGGTCATCCTCCCGCTCGCCGTCCCGGCGGTGGTGGCCGGGTCGATCTTCACCTTCTCGCTTTCGCTCGGCGACTACATCACCCCGACGCTGGTGTCGTCGGTGCAGTTCATCGGGAACGTGATCTACGCCCAGCTGGGGGTGGGCGGCAACCTGCCCTTCGCTGCGGCCTACGTCACCGTCCCGATGGTCATCATGGTCGGCTATCTCCTGGTGGCCCGGCGCCTCGGCGCCTTCGAGAACCTGTGACGGGCGCCTGATGGTGCAGTCGCGCTGGATTCGGACGCTGCTGCGGGTCGGGACGGCCTTCACGCTCGTCTTCATCTACTTCCCCCTCGCCGTGCTCGCCCTCTACGCCTTCAACCGGTCGCGGGTGACCCGCTGGCCGATCGACGGCCTCTCGCTGGAATGGGTCCGCCGGGCGTTCCACAACCCCGGAGCCCGGGCCGCGCTCGGCACCTCGATCCGGGTGGGGATCACGGCCACAGTGGTGGCCCTGCTGCTCGGGTCGCTGGCTTCCTTCGCGGTGGCCCGCTACCGCTTCTTCGGCCGCGAGGTGATCTCGTTCCTCGTCGTCATCCCCATCGCCCTCCCCGGCATCGCGACCGGGATGGCCCTCAACTCGGCCTTCCGGGAGGCGCCGCTCATCGGCGGCATCAAGTTCGGCACCTTGACGATCGCCATCGGGCACGCCACGTTCTGCATCGTCGTCGTCTACAACAACCTGCTGGCCCGGCTGCGGCGCACGTCGCGCAACCTGGAGGAGGCGTCGGCCGATCTGGGCGCCTATCCGCTGCAGACGTTCCGGTACGTGACGTTCCCGGCCATCCGGACAGCACTCTTGGCGGGCGGACTACTGGCCTTCGCCCTCTCCTTCGACGAGATCATCGTCACCACGTTCACCGCCGGAGCCGGTACCGAGACCCTGCCGATCTGGATCCTGCAGAACTACTCCCGGCCCAACCAGGG
>JAUZEX010000584.1 GCA_030838815.1 Actinomycetota bacterium | reverse complement strand
CGCCAGAAAGGGGGGCTGGCAACGCCGTCGTGGCTGACACGTTCACCCCTCGCTTCCGGGGTCGAGGACAGTGTTCGCCGCACGGCCCGTCGCCCCTGTGGCCGTCACAGAATCTCCACGAACCCCTTTCGAATGCCCCGAATCTCCGCATCATTTACCTCATTTATAACATCCACAACACCAGCCACAATCGTTGCAGGATAAGGGGTTTGGGTCCGCGTCGTTCACCGGCGCTTTCCTTATGATCCGCCTCGGCGCGGGGTTGAAGCATCGTTGGAGGCGGTGACGTCAATGGTGGCCGTGGAACAACCCCGGGCCGACTGTGGTCATATGGCGGTGCTCACCCAGCAGTGCGGCAAGTGCCTGCGGTGGTGCTGTCCGGAGTGCTACGCCCCTTGGACGGCATTGGCCTGTGGTGCCTGCCGGGCGGAGGCCCGGGCGGCGGCGGCCAACCCGTACTCCCAGGAGGCGGCGGTGCTCCAGGTTCGCGTGTTCAGCGAACCGGAGCCGAACGTCGACGGACCGGCCGGCGCGGCCCACTGCCGGGAGCGTTCGAGGGTCCGGGGCGCTCCCGGTCCCCGGCACCGGGAGCGGGCCGACGTCCGGACGCTGGCGGCTCGGGTCGCCGACCTCGAACGCCGACTCCAGGAGCTCCGCCCGGGCGGCTGACGCCGCCCGGTGTCAGATGGACGGCGGCCGTTCGTGGCGGTCCGGTTGGGCCGGTATGGAGATTGTGTGGCGATCGGGACGGCCGGCAGGGCCGGCGCAACCCGTCGCCGTACCTTCCCACCATGGTGACTTCCACGTGTTCGGAGCTAGAGGCCGCGATGATTTCCATCGGCGGCCGGCGTCATAGCGATGTGTTGCGACGAGAGGGCGACGCGATCGTGGTGCTGGCGGTCGGCGGCACCGAGGTGGCCACGTGGCCGCTGGCCGGGTCAACCCGTCCCGACCTCGATGTGATCGACGTCCTGGCCCGTCTGGCGCTCACGGCCCGCCTCCTCGGCGGGGCGATCGGCCTGCGGAACGCCGGCCCCGAGCTGCTCAGCCTCATCGACTTCGTCGGGTTGGACGACGTCCTCGTCGCCGACGAACGCGGCGAGGACTGACCCCGCCCGTCCCCCGGCGGGGTCTCAGGCGGCGGGGTCGAGCCGGGCCGGGAGCCCGAAGACGGCGAAGAGGTCGGTGTCGAGGAAGTTGTGGTGGCCGACGATGCGGCCCCCGACCACGTCGAGGACCTGGATGGCCCACGGCGTCCAGCCGCCGTCGGTGTCGGGTCGGTAGGAGCCGAAGGCGGCCTGGCCGTTGGCGGCGGTGGCCACGAGCCGGGAGCCGCAGCAGCCGATCCCCTGGCCGAGAAACCACCGGCCCATCTGCTCCGGGCCCTGGAGCCAGAAGTTGTAGGGCGGCATCGACATCACGGCGTCGTCGTGGAGGAGGGCCACCAGCGACGTGATGTCGTAGCGTTCGAACGCCTCCACGTAACGGGCGAGGAGCTCCGCCTGCTCGGGGTTCATCGCTTCACGCCGGGGCGGGTCGACGTCGAGGTCGGGCGACGGCAGCAGAGCCAGCGTGGCCCGGGCCCGCTGGAGGGCACTGTTGACCGACGCCACGGTGGTGTCGAGCAGCTCGGCGACCTCGGTGGCCTGCCAGCGCAGGACCTCCCGCAGGATCAGCACCGCCCGCTGCCGGGCGGGGAGGTGCTGGAGCGCGGTGACGAAGGCCAGCCGGATCGACTCCCGGGCCAGGGCCAGGTCCTCGGGGTCGCCGTCGGGGGGCAGGACCCGGCCGTCGGGGACGGGAGTCACCCACAGGTTCTCGGCCATCATCGGCCCGACGTCGTCGTCGGCGGAGTGGGACGGACCCATGTCCATCGGACGGGCCCGGCGCTGACGGCCCCGGAGCATGTCGAGGCAGACGTTGGTGGCGATGCGGTAGAGCCAGGAGCGCACCGTGGAGCGGCCCTCGAAGCTCTCCATGTTCTTCCACGCCCGGACGAGCGTGTCCTGGACGGCGTCGTCGGCCTCGAAGGCGGAGCCGAGCATCCGGTAGCAGTAGCCGGTCAGCGGCCGGCGGTACTGCTCCAGGTCCTCCAGCCACGCGTCGGAGGCGATCTCAGGTCGGACGGCCACGGCGGCAGAGCCTACCGACACGGTTGAACTCCTTGGTTCCGGCGGGGCAGCTTTGTCCGCCTTCAGGGCAAACTCCTCGTAGTGCTCGACGGCCCGGACGGCGAGCTGGGTGACGCTCGTGGCCCGGACGGACCGGGCGGCCGCCCGCACCGCGGCGTGGCGGCGCCGGTCGTCGTCGGCGGGGAAGCTGAAGCGCCAGCGCCGGGCCTGCCGGGCGATCTCCTCCTTGTGCTCGTCCTCGGCGTCGACGTCGAGGCCGACGGCGGCGAAGATCCGGCAGTCGTAGGCCCGGCAGGTGCGGGGACGGTGCTGGTAGATCGAGCAGCGGCCGTCGACCAGCATCGGACAGTGCCCCCGGTCGTCGTAGCCGAGCAGGACGTGGCCGCGGGGCCGCCCGGGGGCGGGGAACAGCAGCCCGGCGGGGATGTGCGCCAGCGCGTCGGTCTCGTCCGGGTCGATGTGGACGAACTGCGACGAGGTGCAGCAGGCGGTGCAGCCGCCGCAGGGCACGTCGGCGGCGGCGTCGCCGTTGATGGCGGCCTGCATGCCGCGCAGCCACGACGAGAAGTCGCCTGCGGGGAGGTCGCCTGCGGGGAAGTCGCGGTCACCGGTCATCGTCCGGCGACGATAGGCGTTCCTGGTGTAACAAACAGACGGCACCGGGGACGACTGGAGAATGATGTTCCGTAGGCGTCGGCTCACCTGCCAGCAGGTCGTCGAGCTCGTCACCGAATACCTCGACGAGGTGATGGAGCCTCAGCGGCGCGCCCGCTTCGAGGCCCACCTCGACGGGTGCGACGGCTGCACCGCCTACCTGGCGCAGTTCCGCACCACCGTGGCCGTCGTCGGCCACCTCGACGTCGGCGACGTCCCCGCTCCGGTGATGAGCGAGCTGCTGTCGGCCTTCCGGAACTGGACCGACGACCGCGACGGGGCGTAGCGCCGGACGGGACAAGGAGAACGCAGTGAACGAAAGCTTCGACGTCATCGTCATCGGCGCCGGCCCGGCGGGAGAGAACGCCGCCGGCCGGTGCGCCGACGGGGGTCTGTCGGTGGCCATCGTGGAGCGGGAGAAGGTCGGCGGCGAATGCTCCTACTGGGGCTGCATGCCGTCGAAGGCGCTGCTCCGCCCCGGCGATGTCGTGGCCGCCGCCCGGCGGGTGCCGGGTGCCGCCGAGGCCGTCACCGGCCCGATCGCCGTCGACGCCGCGCTGGCCTGGCGTGACTCGGTCGCCGGGAACTGGGACGACTCCGGCCAGGTGCCGTGGCTGGAGGAGAAGAAGATCACGCTGGTGCGGGGCACCGGGCGACTGGCCGGTGAGAAGACCGTGGAGGTCGAGGCTCCCGACGGAGGCGTGCGGCGCCTCACCGCCGGGAAGGCCGTCGTCGTCGCCACCGGCACGAAGCCGGTCGTCCCGCCCATCCCGGGCCTGGCCGAGGCCCGCCCGTGGGACAACCGCAGCGTGACCGCCACCAAGGACATCCCCCGCCGCCTGCTGGTGCTGGGCGGCGGCGCCATCGGCGCCGAGATGGCCCAGGCCATGCGCCGCCTCGGCAGCGAGGAGGTCACGGTCGTCGAGGGCCTCGACCGGCTGCTGGCCCGGGAGGAGCAGTTCGCTTCGGAGGAGGTGAAGGAGGCGTTCGAGGCTGAGGGGATCCGGGTGATCACCGGCGCCAAGATGACGGCCGCCGGCCGCCCCGGCGGCGACGCGCCGTTGCGGGCCACGCTGGAGGACGGGACCGCGATCGAGGCCGACGAGATCCTCGTCGCCGTGGGCCGGAAGCCGAACACCGGCGACGTCGGGATCGGCACGGTCGGGCTCGAGCCGGGCCAGCCGGTGGCCGTCGACGAGCGGCTCCGGGCCACCGGCGTGGCCGGCGGCTGGCTCTATGCCGTGGGCGACTGCAACGGGCTGTCGCTCCTCACCCACATCGGGAAGTACCAGGCCCGCATCGCCGGCGACGTGATCCTCGGCAAGGACGCACGGGATCTCGCCAGCCGCGACATCGTCCCCCGGGTGACGTTCACCGATCCGCAGGTCTGTGCCGTCGGTCTCACTGCCGCTCAGGCCCGGGAGCGGGGGCTCGACGTGAAGGTCGTGGACCACCCCACCGGCGGCGTGGCCGGCGGCAGCGTGACGGCCAAGGAGTTCAAGGGCACGAGCCGGCTGGTGATCGACGAGGGCCGCCGCGTCATCGTCGGCGCCACCTTCACCGGTCCCGGCATTGCCGACCTGCTCCACTCCGCCACCGTGGCCATCGCCGGTGAGGTGACGCTCGACCGCTTGTGGCACGCCGTCCCGTCGTTCCCGACCGTGAGCGAGGTGTGGTTGCGGTTGCTCGAGAACTACGGGCTCTGAAGGCTCGGCTTTTTCAGGGCTCTGGAAGAACCTGCGGCGCTATCGTCCCCGGTCTGTGACCCTGGACGAAGATGTCGCTCTCGTCGAGGCCCTCCGGCGGGGCGACGAGAAGGCCTTCGCCGCTCTGGTCGACCGGTACCACGCGTCGCTGCTGCGGCTGGCGATGTCGTACGTGGCCACCAGGGAGCAGGCCGAAGACGTCGTCCAGGAGACGTGGTTGGGCGTTCTCAACGGGATCGGCCGGTTCGAGGGCCGTTCCTCGCTCAAGACGTGGATCTTTCGCATCCTGGTCAACCGGGCCAAGACCAAGGGCGTGCGGGAACGGCGCAGCGTCCCGTTCTCGTCGCTGGAAGGCGACGGCGACGAGAACCAGCCCTCGGTCGACCCGTCCCGCTTCCAGGAGGGCGCCTGGTCGTCGCCGCCGGAGTCGTGGGACGGCATCCCCGAGGACCGGCTCCTGTCCGGTGAGACCCGGATGGTGGCCGAGGAGGCCATCGCCCTGCTGCCCGCCATGCAGCGGGCGGTCATCACCCTCCGGGACGTGCGGGGCTTCACGGCGGAGGAAGCGCGTCAGGTGCTCGACCTGACCGAGGCCAACCAGCGGGTCCTGCTCCACCGGGCCCGCTCCAAGGTCCGGGCCCGCCTCGAGGAGTACCTGGCCTCGGCGGAGCCCACCGGGGTGGGCGGTCAGGCGGGGAAGTAGCGGCTCGACCGGTGGTGCCAGCGCCACAGCACGGCGGCCATGAGGAAGACCACCAGCCCACTGAGGGCGATCAGCATCAGAACGCTGTCGTTGGCCGGCTTGTCCGTACTGAGGAGGCTGGCTGCCGCCGAGGCGTCGAGGTTGGCGTCGGCCGACCCGACCACGGCCGTGATGTCGCCGGCGGGCGGCGCCGTCGGACCCGGAGTGAGCGTGGCGGGGTCGAAGATCGGCTCGACCGGGGG
>JAUZEX010000546.1 GCA_030838815.1 Actinomycetota bacterium | reverse complement strand
CCGACGGTGACCGCGATCGAGGTCCGCGTACAGCACCTCGATCAGCAGATCTAGCGGACTGGTGTAACGGTTGTAGACCGTCGCCCGCGTCACCCCCGCCCGTTCCGCGAGAGCCGCCACGGTGATCCGCGACACCGGCTGCTCCGCGGCGAGGTCCACGATCGCCTCTTCCAGGGCGTGCACGGTCCGGGTGATGCGCGGGTCGGTGCGACCGCTCAACCGTTGCCCTCCAATGCGGTTGCCAAAGGCCACGTCGTCTGATTTTATACACATGTCAAATAGTTCTGGAAGGGCTGAACATGACGGTTCACACCACAATGTCCCCCGCGGAGGCCGCCGACCGGTTGGCCATCCGCGAGTTGTTCGACGCTTACGCCCACTGCGCCGACCGGCGCGACGCCAAAGGCCAGATGGCGCTGTTCACCGAGGACACCCGCTTCCTGGTCTACATGGACGCCACGTCAGACGAACCAACGCAGGAGCTGCACGGCCGCCAGTCGCTTGCACCGGTGTTCGACAACCTCAACACCTACACGACGACCACGCACTTCAACGGGCAGAGCACGGTCTCCGTGGACGGTGACAGGGCGACCGGCGAGAGCTACTGCCTGGCTCATCACCTGTCGACGGGCGACGACGGCCAGCGAACGCTGATGATCGCCTCCATCCGCTATCTCGACGAATTCGTCAAGGAGGACGGCGACTGGCTCTTCGCCGAACGTCGGCTAATGGTCGACTGGACCGAAACGCGCCCGTCCACGCCCTGACGGCTGCTGCCCTCCGCCCGGCTGTAGACGACGCCCAAGGATCTCGTCCCGAAGAGTCCGGGTCCGCCCGGCCGGGGCCAGAGCCCGTCCGGCGCCGCTCGTCCTCAGCTCTGCGCTCGTGCTCCTGTTCGGCGTCCCCTGGGGGCTGGCCATCGCGTTCCGCGTGACGCACGAGGAACCGCCCATCTAGGAGCGGAGGTTGCGGACCTTCCTCGGCCCCGTTCATGCGCCGATTCTGTTCAGCTCGGCCAGCTCGGGCTCGGGCAGGGTCAGGCCGGCGGCCGCCACGTTGTCTCGGAGATGGGCGACGGAGGAGGTGCCGGGAATGAGGAGGATGTTGGGGGAACGCTGGAGCAGCCAGGCCAGGGCGACGGCCATCGGGGTGGCGTCGAGCCGGGCGGCGACCGACGCCAGCGTGTCCGACTGCAGGGGCGAGAAGCCGCCGAGCGGGAAGTAGGGCACATAGGCGATGCCCTGGGCGCCGAGGGAGTCGACCAGGTCGTCGTCGATGCGGTGGGCGATGTTGTAGAAGTTCTGGACGCACGCGACGGGCGCGATGGACTGGGCCTCGGCGACCTGGTCGGCGGAGACCGTGCTGATGCCGAGGTGCCTGATCAACCCTTCCTGCTGGAGTTCGGCCAGGGCCGTGAACGGTTCGGCGATGGAGCCCGGTTCGGGCCGCTCAAGCCCCCCAACGCGCAGGTTGACCACGTCGAGCACGTCGAGGCCGAGGTTGGTGAGGTTGTCGTGCACGGCTTTGCGCAGCTGGTCGGGAGCGAGCGCCACCGGCCAGCCGCCCGCGGCGTCCCGGAAGGCGCCGACTTTGGTGACGATGTGCAGCCCATCGGGGTACGGGTGCAGCGCTTCCTTGATGAGCTGGTTGGTGACGTGGGGCCCGTAGTAGTCGCTGGTGTCGATGTGGGTGATGCCCAGCTCCACCGCCTCGCGCAGCACGGCCACCACGGCCTGGTGGTCGGCCGGAGGGCCGAACACGCCGGGGCCGGCCAGCTGCATCGCGCCATAGCCCATGCGCGAGACGGTCGGGCCCTGGGCCATGGTGAACGTTCCGCCGGGAAGGGTCTTCGCGGGCATGCGAACTCCTCTCTCGTGTGCCAAGGCACGATACGCAGCGGGGGCGATTCCCCTAAGTCACTAACTGGTTAGGAACAAATCTAATATCTCCAGTCGATGTATGTCAATAGTTAGTTACTTCCGCTAGGCTTCGGATATGTCTCCCGCCACCGGTCCCTCTGCTCGGCCTCGGGACTCCCAGGCGACCAAGGCCCTGCTGCTCAACGCCGCCACCGAGGAGTTCGCCGAATACGGGCTCGCCGGGGCGCGCATTGATCGGATCGCCGAGCGGGCGGGGGCCAACAAGCGGCTCCTGTACATGTACTTCGGGGACAAAGACCGGCTCTTCGACGCCGTCCTCGCCCACCAGATCGACGCCGTCATGGGAGCGGTGCCGCTGGAGGACGGGGACCTCTGCGCCTTCGCCGCCGCCCGCTTCGACTACGTGCTCGCCAACCCGAAGGTGGGTCGTCTCGCCACGTGGCGCGCCCTCGAGCGGGCCGAACCGACCGAGGCCGAGCGGACGTCGTTCGAGGAGCGTGTCACCTCCGTCGCCGCCGCTCAGAAGGCGGGCCGGATCCGGTCCGACATCCCCGCCCACGACCTGTTCGCCATCGTCCTGCGGATGACGGAGAGCTGGCTGAGCGCCCCGTCGGCCCTCAAGGCGGCGGCCGGGGGGAACCCCATGTCGCCCCGGCGCCTCCGGGAGCATCGTGCGGCGCTGCTCGCGGCCGTCCGCCGCCTGACCGAGCCGTGACCATGTCGGCGGACATCGATGAACCGGTGGGCTGGTCGGCGGTCTCCAGACCGTGCCGAGCCCCGAGCCGAGCGCAGACAAGGGATCACCGCAACGGCTGGGACGAGCTCAGGCGCTTTCGGTCCAGATGCCTAGCTGAGGCGCTTGCCCAACGCGTCGGCGAAGCGCTCGACGGTGGATAGCCGGGATCGCCTTCGCCCGTCGCTCAAACGGTTTTGCAGGTCAGGGAATGAGCTCGAAGCCGTCCACGTGGCGGGGACGGACAGCGTGGAAGTGCCGATGGTCGAGAGGCCGGGGCCCGGGTGGCCAGCGCCGCCGGGTTCTCGTCCTCTCAGCCCCGCGCTTCGTGGCGCGAACGGGGCTCTGATCTGCGCTTTTACCGTGGGCGCTGAGGGTTTCGAACCCCCGACCTCCGCCTTGTAAGGGCGGCGCTCTTCCAGCTGAGCTAAGCGC
>JAUZEX010000512.1 GCA_030838815.1 Actinomycetota bacterium | reverse complement strand
ACGGCGCCGTCGCCTTCAGGGCTCCGGCAAGCCGGGAACCGGCCAGGGCCGCTTGAACCGCCTCGACGACGCGTTCCAGGCCGGCGTCAGACATGCCGCTCCCCGAGGGCAGGCAGAGGCCGGTGGCGAAGAGGCGATCGGCGGTGCCGTCGAGTCGGGCGGGATTGTCCTGGAAGACGGGCTGGGCGTGCATCGGCTTCCACAGGGGCCGGGTCTCGATGTGCTGACGCTCGAGCTCGACCCGGATCTCGTCCGGCCGGAGGGCCGCCACGCCGGGCTCCAGGGTGATGCAGGTCAGCCAGGCGTTGGTGATAGTGCCCGCACCGCTGAGGGCGGGGAAGGCGACGCCGTCGAGGTCGGCGAAGGCTTCCCGGTAGCGGGCTTGGATGGCGCGGCGCCGGGCGATCCTTTCGTCGAGGGTGGCGAGCTGTCCCCGTCCGAAAGCGGCAAGGAGGTTGGACAGCCGGTTGTTGAACCCGACCTCGGTGTGCTCGTAATGGGCGACCGGTTGACGGGCCTGGGTGGCCAGGTAGCGGGCCCGGTCGGCGGCTTCCCGATCGTGGCACAGGAGGGCGCCGCCGGACGAGGTCGTGATGATCTTGTTGCCGTTGAACGACAACACGCCGATGGCGCCGAACGACCCGGCGGGGCGACCCCGGAACGTGGCCCCGAGGGCCTCGGCCGCGTCCTCCACCACCGGCACGCCGAACTCGGCGCAGATGCCGAGGATGGCGTCGTAATCGGGGCAGGCGCCGTAGAGATCGACCGTCACCACGGCCGCCGGCAGGGCATTTCGCTGCCGGCGCTCGGCCAGGTCGGCGGCGAGCAGGGTTGGCGACAGCTGCCACGTCACCGGATCGACGTCGATGAAACAGGGACGTGCCCCGCAGTAGGTGACCGCGTTGGCGGTGGCGGCGAACGTGGCCGTGGGAACGAGGACGTCGTCGCCGGGAGCCACGCCCACTTGGAGAAGGGCCAGATGGAGGGCGGCCGTCCCCGAGGAGAGCGCCACGGCGAAGGGCACCCCGCAGCGGTGGGCCAACTCGACTTCGAACGCCTCGAGGTCGGGGCCGGCAGGAGCGATCCATCCCGAATCGAGAGCAGCGAGAAGCGCGGCCCGTTCCGGTTCCCGCACATCGGGCGGTGAAAGCCAGATCCGGTCTGGTGCGGGCGATACCGCCACCGGCACCGGAGCGGCCGCAGAAGGTGAGACAGCCCCGGGGTCTGCAGGGGGCCGGAGCTCCGGCATTGTCGCGGCGCCTCGGGCGCTGATCCCCTTACGGCGGGCCAGCGCCACCGCGGTGCGGGCCATGATCTTCAGGTCGAGCCACAGCGACCGCTGCTCGACGTACCAGACGTCGTAGGCGAACCGCTCTTCCCAGCCCAGGTCGTTGCGTCCGTTCACCTGGGCGCAGCCGGTGAGGCCCGGTCGCACGGTGTGACGCCGGGATTCGGCCGGGGTGTAACGGCGGACGTAGGTGACGGGCAGGGGCCGGGGGCCGACGAGGCTCATGTCGCCGCGCAGCACGTTCCACAGCTGGGGCAGCTCGTCGAGGCTGAGGGCCCGGAGCCGACGGCCGAGCCCAGTGAGACGATGCTCGTCGGGCAGGAGCCCGCCGTCGGCGTCGCGGTCGTCGGTCATGGTGCGGAACTTCAGGACCCTGAAGGACTGGGCGCGGAGGCCGAGGCGGGCCTGGCGGAACAGCACCGGGCTCCCCATGCGCAGGCGGATCAGGGTGGCCACGATGAGGAGCATCGGCAGGGCCAAGAGGAGGCCGATGGCGGCCACCATGATGTCGATGGTCCGCTTGAGGGCGGCGCTGCAGACCGGCACCAGCACGCGAAGGCCTCGGTGTCGGGGTGGCCGGGATCGGCTGGCGGCGCCCGAGGCCCTGGGCACAGGAGCCGGGGGCGGCGGAAAGGAAGGTCGCGTGCGTGGCATCGGGCTCGGCGTCCGGCCCGGCCCAGGGCCCGTCGTCGGACCGTGACCGGCTCGCGGCCGATCGGCACCGGAGGTGGCCGGCATCGTGGCCGTCCGGGGCATCGCGGCGCGGCAGAGGTCCGCCAACTGGGCGGTGATGGTGGCGGCGCGCAGCCGGGGGTCGAGGCCCTCGATGGTGGCGGGATCGAGCGGCGGGACGTGGACGTGGGAGATGAGCGCGTGAACCCGGCGGACGACCTGCTCGCCTGCGCCGAACAAGTCTTCATGGAGCTTCTCGCCGGGCCGCAGGCCGGTGTAGACGATGTCGATGTCGCGGCCTGATTCGGCGATCAGCCGACGGGCGACGTCGTCGAGCAGCATCGGCTCGCCCATGTCGAGGACCATGGCTTCGCCGTGGCGGTGCGACGCCGCCTTGCGGACGCCGTCACCCGCAGGTGCGCCGTTGCGGTCGCGGTTGACCGCCGCCGCCTGGATCACGAGCTGTACGGCCTCGTGGACAGTCATGAAGTACCGGGACACCCCGGGATCGGTCACGGTCACCGGTCCGCCGGCCTCGATCTGAGCCCGGAAGGCGTGGAGCACCGAGCCCCGGCTGCCGAGGACGTTCCCGAACCGGACGGACACGAACGAACCGGACGCGCGCTCGGCGAAGTAGGCCGTCAGCCGCTCGGCGATGCGCTTCGAGTAGCCGAGCACGCTGGTGGGATCGGCCGCTTTGTCGGTCGAGATGTTGACGAACTTCTCCACGCCGACATCGGCGGCGGCGGCCAACAGGTGGGCGGTGAGCCAGACGTTGCTCTGGACGGCCTCGCCCGGGTACCGCTCGAGCAGGGGGAGGTGCTTGAGCGCCGCGGCATGGAAAATCACTTCGGGGCGACGCTGGCGCAGGAACCGCTCCATGCCGTCGCGGTCACGCAGGTCGAGGAGGACGAGGTCGGGCGAGTCGAGCAGGGCCCGTCCTTCGATCGACAGCTGGACGGCGTGGAGGGCCGACTCGTCGCGGTCCACCATGATGAGATTGGCAGGCTCGAACCGGGCGATCTGCCGGCATAGCTCGGAGCCGATCGAGCCGCCCGCGCCCGTCACCAAGACCCGTTTGCCCCGCAGGTAGTGGGCGATCGAGGCGACG
>JAUZEX010000468.1 GCA_030838815.1 Actinomycetota bacterium | reverse complement strand
GTCGGAGTAGCGGTACCCGAGGTTCGACATCATCACGACGACATAGGTGTCCCCGTCCTCACCCTCGAGCGGCCGCACGATCCCGGCGTCGGCCAGGTAGTTGTAGGTGAAGCCGGTTTTGTGGGCGAAGGAGACCTGGGCCCGGTCGTTGCAGGGCCGCACGTCCTGCCCGAAGGCCTTGTCGGCCACGGTCACCGTGCCGGTGCCGGGGTCGACCCACCGGTCGGCCACGAGGCTCGGGATCCCCTCCGTGGGGTACGGCTGCCCGCACCAGTTCGACGTGGTGAGGATGTCGTTCCAGCCCTGGTCGGCCAGCATCCCGAGCAGCAGGCCCCGGGCGTCGGGAGAGAGGACGTCGGCCCGCACGGGCTTTCCGCTCGGCGTCCGCCACAGCACGCCCGGGCCGCCGTTGATCAGGAGCAGCAGCCGGGCCGTGTCGAGCGACGTCATGGTGATCTTCCCGATGCCCCAGTTGGCGCCGCTGGCCGGGTCGGTCCCGTTGACCTGGAGGGTGGTGAGGTCGAGGTCCCTGAGACCCTGGTTGAGCTGGTCGATCTCACCAAGGTCGTGCAGCTGCTTCAGGAGCGCCTTGGCCGAGTCGTTGTCCGACTCGGTGATCATCCTGTCCAGCAGATCCCGGGTGGTGCGGGTCATGGCCGGCCCGTCGGGCGGCGCGTAGCGGTAGGGCCGGTCGAGGTTGATCGTCCCCCGGTCGGCGAGCCGCAGGGTCTGGAAGGCCACCATGAGCTTGAACGTCGACGCCGGGTAGGGCGCCATGAACTCGATCGGCGCCCGGTCCCGGCCCCCGATGATGTCGTCGTCCCCCGACAGCGGCGGGTTGTCCTTCCAACCGACCGTCGACGAGCGAGACCCGTCCTTGTCGGAGAACGTGCCGCCGTTCCAGCGGTCGGGATTCCAGCGCCGCCAGCGGACGTCGTCGGTCCCGAGGTCGTCGCCGATCGGCACGCCGACGCCGTGGGGATAGTCGCGGGAGAACAGCACGTCGGCCACCGCCCTGGGCCGCCCCGACCGGCCGAGGGCCATGACGGCCAGATCGATGTTGGGCTGGTGGGCGATCGTCGTCGCCGGTGACGGGCACCACGGCGAGCCCGGGCAGGCGCCCTCCACCGGGCCGAAGTCGACGACCTGGTCGAAGTGCTGGGCTCGCACCGCCTCGAGGAGGGCCGACTCGAGGTGCCCGGACCGCCGGTCGAACCCGTCCCGGGGACGGGCGGCGCCGGTCAACGCCACCGCCGCCAGCACGAGGGCGAGCGCCACGAACGTTCGCCGCCGCCGCCGCCGTGTGGCCTGCCGCATCCGTTGTCCACCCTCTCCGGGTTGGGCCCCAATCCGGTTCATCGTATGGGGTCGTGCCCAACTGTCAGGGGACCACACCGGCCTTAAGGGAGTGATGAGGTACCCAT
This sequence comes from Actinomycetota bacterium, assembly GCA_030838815.1. GTDB lineage: Bacteria > Actinomycetota > Acidimicrobiia > IMCC26256 > BP-133 > BP-133. The sequence continues at coordinate 2,473 of JAUZEX010000468.1, read as the reverse complement.
GACGGCGGGCCGATGCTTGAAATCCCAAGCGAGGGGGTACTCTGTCTATCAGCAATCTGCACTTAGCGTGTCGTGACCCCAGGGGGCAGGGAAAGGGGGAGCCCGGATATGCCCTCCACAAGGCAAGTACCGGTCCGCCGGAGAGAAGAGCCGGAGCCCGTCGAGGTCGCGCCGGTCGCCGGTGGGGCGGAGGACCTGATCGACGGCATCGACGACCTGCTCGACGAGATCGACACGCTCCTCGAGGAGCAGTCCGTGCTGACGAACTTCCGGCAGAGGTCGGGGCAGTGAACCTGGCCGTGCGGGCGGTGGGAGGCGATCTCAACCTCCAGGCGACCCTGTCGCTGTCCAGCGCCACCGGCCCCGACGAGCCCGTCGTCAAGCCCCACCACCCCATCACCTGTGCCAGCCCCTTGCGCTTCGAGGAGGACGGGACGTTCGCCTGCGGTCATACCAGCGTGCCGCCCGGCGACTACCGGACCCAGTCGTGCCTCGACCACACGGTCGCCCTGCTGCTGATGGAGTTGGTGGCGAACCTCTAGACGCCGCTGCCCGCCCAGCTGCCGACCAGGTGGCGCAGGACGGGGAGGGTGACCGACGACGAGCCGAGCACCACGTCGTGGAAGGCCCGGATGTCGAAGCGGTCGCCGAGACGGTCGCGGGCCTCGGCCCGGAGGCGGAAGATCTCCCGCTGCCCGATCTTGTAGGCCAGCGCCTGCCCCGGCATCCCGATGTAGCGGTCGACCTCCACCGTGATCTCCCCCACCGAAACCGGGGCGTTGGCGGCCATGAAGTCGATGGCCTGCTGCCGGCCCCAGCCGAGGGCGTGGAGGCCGGTGTCGACCACGAGACGGCAGGAGCGCCACGAGTCCGCCGCCAGCATCCCGATGCGCTCCAGGTCGTCGGCGTAGAGGCCCATCTCGGCCGCCAGCCGTTCGGCGTAGAGGCCCCAGCCCTCGACGTAGGCCGTGTTGCCGTGCGACAGGCGCTGGAAGGCCGGCACGCCGTCCAGCTCGGTGGCGATGGCCAGCTGGAGGTGATGGCCGGGGATGGCCTCGTGGTAGGCCACCGACGCCGTTTCGAACCGGGTCTTGTGGCCGGGGTCGGCGGTGTTGACGAAGTAGGTGCCGGGCCGGGAGCCGTCGTCGGCGGGCGGAAAGTAGTAGGCCATCGGCATGTCCTCGGCGATGGCGGACGGGATGGCGGTGATCTCGCACGGCGTCGTCGGGAGGCGCCCGAACCAGGCGCCCATGGCGGCGGTGGCGGCGGCCAGGTAGCGGCGGGCATCGGCCATGATGTCGTCGCCGCTGGCGTAGCGGAGGGCCTCGTCGGAGCGCAGGTGGTGGAAGATCTCGGTGCTGTCGGTGGTGGCGAAGAGCCGGCCGCCGACCTCGGCGTACTCGCCGGCCAGGCGCCCGAGCTCGTCGAGGCCGATCCGGTGGATCTCCTCTGCGGTCAGGTCGTCGACGGTGGTGTGGCGGCGCACGAAGTGGTCGTAGAGAGCCTCGCCCTCGGCCAGCCAGCGCAGCCCGGCCTGCTCGTGGGGGCGGCCGGCGGGGAGCAGCTCGTCGGCGAAGAACTGGCGGTAGCGCGCGAAGGCGGGGCGGATGGCGTCGCGGACGACGTCGACCAGCGCCGCCCGCCAGGCCGCCTCGCCGCTCCAGCCCGGGGGGCCGCCGAACCGGGTGAAGGGGTCGCCCATCGAGGTCGAAGAGGACAGCACCGGTGAGGCGAGATACTTGTCGAGCTGGTTGAGGGACCGCTCGATGTTGATGCGGGCCGGGGTGCGCCCGGCGGCGAGGCCGGCCCGGAGCCGGTCGATCACCTGCCCGAGCAGTGTCGGGAGCTTCCGGTTGCGTTCCAGAAGCGCCTGGGCCGCCTCGGGCGTGGGCGCCTTGATCTGGGGCGCCGTGACAAACAGCTCGGCGTGTAACGCCGTGTTCTGGTCGTAGCGGAGCTCGATCTCCCGGACATCGATGGCCTCGACGGCGTCGGTCAGCTCCGCCTGCAGCAGCTGCTGGGTGACCCGGCCGGCGGCGTCGAGCCCGGCGGGGTCGATGTCGTCCACGGCGGCCCGCAGCTCGAGCCAGGTGGCGCGCTGGCGGGCCTCGGCGTCGGCGGAGACGTCCTCGATCCGGTCGTCGTAGCGGTGGTCGCCGTGGAGGGTGGCATCGGTCGGGTGGGCCTCCAGGAGAGCCTCCCAGTACCGGTCGGCCGCCGCCCGGAGGTCGGCACAGGCGTCGCTAATCGTCGTCATGCTGTCACGGCCTGCCCATATGCGGGTTTTCCGATGCGTCGCGCCCGTCGGCCGCAATCGGCCCGGGAGACTGCGTTCCGGATCAGGCCGGGGTCGCCACCGCCTCAGCCGCCGAGCGGGCCGGGATGCTCCAGTCGATCGTCGGGCGGCCGGCCGCCGCCAGCGCCTCGTTGGCCCGCGAGAACGGGCGGCTGCCGAAGAACCCGTTGCGGGCCG
>JAUZEX010000463.1 GCA_030838815.1 Actinomycetota bacterium | reverse complement strand
GGCCAGACGGGCAAGACCGTCAAGCCCAAGGTGTACATCGCCGCCGGCATCTCCGGCGCCACCCAGCACATGGTGGGCATGAAGGGCTCCGACAACATCGTGGCCATCAACAAGGACCCGGAGGCGGCCATCTTCAACATTGCCGACCTCGGGATCGTGGGCGACGTCCACAAGGTGATGCCGAAGCTGATCGAGGCGCTCAAGGCCCGTCAGTAGCCGCCCGGAACGCGCTGAACCCCCGGCAGGGAGGGGTCCGGGGGTTCAGCTGCTCCGTGGTGGTGCTTGCTCGGTAAGAAAACGTCGGTGCGGCCCGACGATGACGCGTTCAGTCGAGGTGGATCTCGACGCCGCGGCACATTCGCGCCTGCGCCTCGAGGCGATCGCGCAGCTCGTCGATCTCGGCCAGCAGGCAGTCGAGGGCGATCTCCGTGGCCCGGAGCCGGGTTTCGAGCTGGTCACGGGTCATGGCATGTCCTCCGTTGCGGACGGGCTCAGCCGGCGAGGGCCGGGTGGTCGGGGCGGCCGCCGTGGCGGCGGGGGCGGGAGTGCCGGCCGGGCCGGCCGCGGTTGGACCGGCGGCGCCGGGAGAGGGCCAGCAGCCCCAGGGCGGCGGAAACGATGGCGTCGGCCACGACGGCGGTCAGCCGCAACCCTCCGCCGAAGCCGACCTCGGGTCCGGCGACGAGCGGGGGGACACTGCCCTCGGGGACGGAGCCGGGATCGGTCGAAGAACGGGCGGCGAGGCTGAGGGCCTGCGTCAGACCCGCCGCTGCCCCGTCCTGGGCCGGGGTGGGCGGCACCGCCACCTCGTTCCGGGGGACGACCGCCAGGGCGCTGGTGACCGGCCGCTCGACGTGGCCGATGACCTGCTGGCCCGGGGAGGCCAGATGCTGGATGGCGTCCTGGCTGCCACGGCGGACGGCGACGTCACTCGGGATGTTCACCACGGCCCCGGAGGCGACGAAGGTCGTCGATCCTCCGCCGTCGAGGTTGATGCCGTCGGTCGCCCCCAGCGCCAACAGGAGATCGGCGGCCTCGGCCAGGGTCATGCCGGCACTGATGTCGGGCTGGCGGCCGTCGACGGTGACGAGGAGCCGCTCCCCGGCGGGGTTCCAGCCCACGAGGGTCCGGGGCTGGCGGCCCCGGGTGAAGTCGTTGGGCGCGTCGGCGAACCACCGGACGCCGTTGCGCACGAGGATGGGGCTGCCTCCGAGGCTCTCGGCCACGCCGGCCGGGGTGTCGAGCCGCAGGAGCGCCCGGCTGCTGACCTGCCCGGTTCGGACCCGGTTCCACAGAGCCCGCAGGCCATCGGCGGCTGGCCCCCGGGCGGCGAGGACACCGCCGTCGCCCGGGATTGGCGCCGGAACGGCGCCGGCGGGTTGGTCGGAGAGGCCGGTGATCTCGACCATCGTCGTCTGGCCGGTCCGCAGGGCCCCGGCCGGCTCGACGTTGCGGAAGGCGAGGGCGGTGGCGGGCCCGGCCGTGTCCACGCTCGGGCCGAAGGCCGGCGTGTAGAGGGTGAGGGCGTCGGCGGCGAGGGCCACGTTGACGCCGGCCAGCGTGAGCGGCTGGAGATCGGTGGGCACCAGGGTTCCCGTCCAGTCGAACTGTCCGGCCGAAAGGGCGCCGTCCCGGCCCACGGAGAGCTGCAGCTCCGACGGGCTGGGGCTGCGCAACAGTTCGCCGCCCGTGAGCAGACCGCCGAGAGGCTGGTCGTCGCCGCCGGCGAAGTCGCCGTTGACGGCCAGGAGGCAGTGGACCCGCTGGCACATGCTGCTGGTCCGTTCGAGGATCGGATCCTGCCCGGCGACCTCGTCGTTGGACAGCACCGCCCGCAGCGAGACGGCGGCGTCAGGGGCGATACGGGCCACGTGGACGGACAGGGGCGGTTTGTCCCGCACGAGGTCGAGCTGCTCCACCCCGGGGGCCACGGCACGGCGTCCTGCGACCCGGAAGCCGGCGGGCACACCGGGCTCCGTGGGCGCGGCACCGGCGGCGGGGGAGGAGTCGGCCAACGCCGGGCGGCCGCCGCCGACCAGGAAGCCGGCTCCGGCCAACGCGACCACCGTCACGGTCGTCAGCGCCCGGGCCAGCCCCACCGCCGTGCTCCCTTGTTCGTGGTCTTCCGTGCTCTTGATTTCGGCGCGACGGGGGGCAGTTCCTCATCCCGTCTGCGGGTCGCCGGCGCGGTTGCCGGGATCGTGCCCCTCTGACGCTCTAGTGGGCGTAGCCCTCTTCGAGCCAGAGGTCGCCCCGGGGCGTGATGTAGTACACCTGCCAGGCGTGGTAGGCGAGGTAGGCCCTGGGGTCGGCCTGGATCTGCTGGGCGTAGAGCGTGACCGCCCGCACGTAGTGCTCGGAGTGGTTGTAGGCGAACAGGGCGCGGTGGAGGTCGGCCGGCGCCCCTGACGCCTGCAGGTAGCGCCCGGCGGCCAGGATGGCGTCGTGGGGGTCGTTGATGTCGCCGCCCCCGCCCCAGCGGGCCCATGTGCTGGGCAGGAACTGCATCGGCCCTTGGGCTCCGGCCGTGCTCGTGCCCCGGATGCGGCCCATGCGCGTCTCCACCAGGTGGACGGCGGCCAGGTAGGCCCACGGCACCTTTGTGGCGGTCTCCGCCTCCTGGTAGTAGCGCTGCAGCTCCTCCGGCGGCGGCGGGGTGAGGATCCGCCACGGTGGGAGATCCGTCTTCGGCTTGGTCATGGCCCGCAGCTCGGCGCCGGCGTCGACGTTGGCCTGGGCGATGGGGCGGAGGGCGTCGGGCAGGCGGGTCAGCACCCGGGGTAGCGCCTCGGGCCGGGCCGACAGCGCCCGGTAGGCGGCCTGCTGGCGGCGGGCGAGGGCGGGCATGTCGGCGGCCGGGGTGGCAGGGGAGCGCAGCGCCGTTTCGTCGGCGGCCAGCTGGTCGGCGAGGCGGTCGAGCTCGGTGGGGTCGGTGGGGGCGGCAGCGACGAAGACGGTGGCATGGGGTGCGGTCTGCGGCCCCGGACCGCCCGTCGTGCCGGTGGACGCCGTGGTGGGCGACGCCGCCGCCTGCTTGGCGGTGGTCCTGGTGGTGGACGGGGGCTCCGGTGCCGTCGTCGTGGTCGAGCTCGCGACGGACGAGGTCGTCACGGAGGCGGCGGTCGTCGAGGGGGAGGTGCTCGCCGAGGCGTCGGTGGCCTTGTCGTGCCCGCCGCCGCAAGCGGTGGCAGACAGTGCCAGGACCGTGGCGAGAGCGACCTTCCGCATGCCCGCGGAGCGTACCGGGGCGGGCTTGAAGACCCGCGCACCCCCGGGTGCTGAAGTCCTAGTCTGGAACCGTGATCATCGACGGGTATTCGCAT
>JAUZEX010000457.1 GCA_030838815.1 Actinomycetota bacterium | reverse complement strand
ACGAGTGTTGCTCCGAGCTGAACGATTCCGGTTGCAGGAACGGCTCAAGGCCCTGGCCGGCGAAGAGGCCACGATCACGACCCGTATCCGCCAACAGCTGGCCTCCCTCGACCGGGCCCAGCAGCGGCTGGAGGCGGGTGCGGAGCTCACCGCGGAGGAATGCCGGCTCGACACCTCGGTCATCTTCTGGGAATGTGATGGCGCCTCCACGACGAGGGAGGGTCACATGACGGACTCCATGACGGACTCCATAGCCCTCGGTGTCAACGGGCTCTCCATTCCGCCGGGTACCCACATCTGCGCCTTCTTCCGGGGGATCCCGGAACGAGACGAGGTCCTGGTCCCCTTTCTGAAGGAGGGCCTCCGCGCCGGAGACAAGTGCACGTGCATCATCGATGACGGAGCGGACGGGGTCCGCGCCGCCCTCGGGGCGGCACAGGGCCCATCCGGCTCCGGCCAGCTCGACATCCAGCCCTCGAAGGACGCCTATCTCCGGCGGGGCACCTTCTCCACGCAGGACATGCTCGACTTCTGGGAGGAGTCGGTGGGGGCGGCGCTGGGCGAGCAGGGTTTCCCGTTCGCCCGGTCGGCGGGCGAGACGACCTGGACGCTGCGGGAACTGCCTGATCTCCATGACTTCATGACGTACGAGGCGGAGCTGAACCGGTTCCTGCCCCGGTACCCCCAGGTGATCATGTGCCTCTACGACCTCGACCGTTTCGGCGGACAGGTCCTGGTCGACATCTTGAAGACGCACCCGAAGGTGCTCATGGGCTCCACCGTCCTCGACAACCTCTACTACCTCGAGCCGGACGAGTTCCTCGCCCGCCGGGGACGGTGATCGAGGCCGGCCCCTCCACGGGCGACATCACCGTCCGGGACCTGCTCTCGTCGTTGCGTGCCCTGCAGGTCCTGTCGATGGTGATGACCGACAGCGCCGGCGAGGAGGAGATCCTGGATCTGGCCGTCTCCTCCGTCCCTTCGCTCAGTCGCTGCCGGGCGGAAGCCGTCTGGCTCGACGGAGCGTGGCGGTCGGTTCACTCCCTCCGGGGGCGGGTCGGGGCCCGGGCTGACCTCGAGGCCCAGATCGGCCTCCTCGGCCGGGCCGGTGGACCGCTCCACTCGACGGGCCTGGGCTGGGTCTGGGCCTTCCCCCTCACGAGCCGGGGTGGGGCGTCGGGCCACCTGGTGGTCGGCGCTCCGGAGCCGCCGCCCGACCACGAGCGGTCGCTGATCCAGGCGCTGGCCCAGCAGACCGGGGTGGCGCTCGCCAATGCCCGCCTGCTGGCCCGGGAGCGGGCGACGGCATCGGAGCTGCGCACCACGCTGGGGGCCTTCCGTCACAGCATGGACATCCACGATCGGCTCACCCGGGTGGCAGCCGCCGGCGAGGGGTTGGAGGGGATCGCCCGCGCCGTCCACCAGCTCACCGGCCACCCGGTGGCCATCGAGGATCGGGCCGGGATCCTGCAGGCCTGGGCCGGCCCGGACCGGCCCGACCCCTATCCGAGGGACATTCCGGCCCGCCGGGAGCGGATGCTGCGCCAGGCGTTGGCCGCCGGGCGGCCGGTTCGGGACGGCGACCGCCTCCTGGCCCTGGCCCTGTCGCGGGAGGACATCTTCGGCGTCGTCGCCCTCGTCGACCCGCAGGACCTGGCCGGCGAGGCGGAACAGATTGCGCTGGAGCACGGTGCCACGGTCCTGGCCATGGAACTGGCGCGGCTCCGGAGCGTGGCGGAGACCGAGTTGCGCCTGGGCCGCGATCTCCTCGACGAGCTGCTGGCCGGCCACGACACGGAGGGTGTCCTGAGGCGGGCGGGGGCGCTCGGCTACGACCTCGACCAGGTCCACCGGGTCGTGGTGGTCGAGGGCCACAGCCGGACCCGCGACGAGGAGTACTTCTTCCATGCCGTGCGGCGCTGCGCCCGGGACCTGGGCATCGGTTCGCTGCTCGGAGTCCGGACGGGAGCGGTGGTGATCCTGGCCGACGCCGCCGGGGACTGGGAGCGGCTCCGTTCCGCCGTCCTCTCCGACGTGGGCCGCGGCAGCTGTCGACTGGGCGTCGGAGGATGTTACGGCTCCATCGGCGAGCTGCCCCGTTCCTATCAGGAGGCGCAGATGGCCCTCCGGATGCAGACGGCCGCCCGGGCGGAGGACCGGGCGACGGTCTTCGACGAGCTCGGCGTCTACCGGGTCCTGGCCGGGGTGGAAGACCCTGCGACGGTGGAGCGCTACGTCCGTCAGTGGCTCGGTCCCCTGATCGACTACGACGACCGCAAGGACTCCGAACTCGTCGCCACCCTCTCCGGCTACCTGGAATGCGGTGGCAGCTACGACGGGGCGGCCAAGGCGCTGTCGGTGCACCGCAGCACCCTGCGCTACCGTTTGGACCGCATCCGGGAGGTCCTGGGCCAGGATCTCGGTGATGCCGACACCCGCTTCAACCTGCAGCTCGCCACCCGGGCCTGGGCCACCCTGGGGGCGATGGGTCAGCCGTAACACGCCAGAGCCCGCCCGACTACTCGATCGCGTGGTGTATCCCCGGCGTCGAGGTCTCATGCTTTCCGAGAAACCGTGGTGCTTCGGACCGAAGCACCTTCACAATCGAGGAGAGTCATGCGAAAGCTTCTTGGCGCACTGGCCGTCGGAGTGCTGGCCATCACGGCGTACGCACCGGCGGCCCATGCCGCTCCGTTGGCGGGCGTGGCCCACCACCGCTGCCACCACGGCATCGTGAGCGAAGTGCTCGGGTACCTGTTGTAGCTCGTGAGAGCACGCGAACCTGCCGCCCCGCAGTCAGCTCGGCTGCGGGGCGGCGAGGAACGTCGTAGATCGGATCAGTAGCCGTTGCCGTCGCAGGCGTCGCCGCGGTGGTCGCCGCCGAAGAAGTAGCCATCGCCGTAACAGTCCTGGGACCCACAATCGTCGCCCCGGAAGTCGCCGCCGTGGTCGCCGTCGCCCCAGTGGTCGCGCTCGCCGCGGTGGTCGCCGTCGCCCCAGCGGTCGTCGCCCCGGTGGCCGCCGTGGCCCCGGTGGTCGCCGTCGCCGCGGTGGTCGCCGTCGCCCCAGCGGCCGCCATCGCCCCGGTGGCCGCCGTCGCCCCGGTGGCTGTCTCCCGCATGGCTCAGAGATTGCCGCTGCGGGGCGGCCGTGGCGGCCCCCGCCGGTGCCGCCAACGTGACGACCAGTGCTGCACCGGCCAGGGCAGTGAGCATCTTGCGCATTGGAAGGTCCTCTCTGTGGATCGGTCGTGACTCTTGTCCAAGGACGGTCATCCGTGTCCGGCGTGCCCCCACCACCACCCCTCGGGATCGGCCGGGCGCGGGTGTTGGGCCTGCCGGGGCAGGGCGACGCCGTTGACGTCGATGAAGTGCACGCGTTCAGCTCCGAGCCAGCGCAGGAGCCGGGCGGCCCGGGCTGCGGCGTCAGCGTCCGCGAGGTGCACGGTGACGAGCACATCCCGCTCCGCCATCTCCGGCCCCTCGCCCCAGTCCCGCCCCGCGTCCTGTTGCCGGGCCAGGCCCGCTCCGCCGACGACGAGTCCGACCGTCGCTCCCGCGAGGCCGATGACGGCGGTGGCGAGGAGGATCCGACCCGGGCGGCTGAGGTCCGAGACGAACAGGTAGGCCCACGCCATCCCGGCGACGAACCCGAGCGCGATTCCGGCCATACCGAGGGTGAGGGCGGTGATGAACGCGCCCGTGGCCTGCGCCCCCGAGAGGAGGCCCCAGCCGTCGCCGATTTCGTCCCCCATCTCCGCTTGAAGCTCGATGACCTCGGCGCACGCCGGCCCGTCCTCGGGCCGGTGCACCGAGATGGCCGATCGTGGAACGCCGCTGCGCGTCAGGCTGTTGAGGGCGGCGACGCCCTCCTGCTCTTCGGCGAACGCCGCAATGACGTTGAACCGTGCTCCGAATCCGGTATCCGTCTCCGACACGCTCCACCTCCGGTCTCGAGATCCAGCCTGGACCGGGGAGAGGTTGGGCACATCACGCGACCGTGTAGTTCTAGACCGCGGCGTCGATGAGGTGCGGGCCGGGTTCGGCGAGGGCTCGGCGGAACTGGTCGGCGAGCTCCTCGGCGGTGGTGGCCCGGGCCGCCGGGACGCCCATGCCCTCGGCGATCTTCACGAAGTCCAGGTCAGGACGGGACAGGTCGAGCAGCTCATTGGCCCTCGGGCCGGAGCTCTGGGCGCCGACCCGTTGCAGCTCCAGGCGCAGGATGGCGTAGGCCCGGTTGTTGAGCAGCACGGTGGTGACGTTGAGCTGTTCCCGGGCCTGGGTCCACAATGCGGCGATGGTGTAGAGGGCGCTGCCGTCGGATTCCAGGGCGATGACCGGCCGGTCGGGGGCGGCCACGGCGGCGCCGGTGGCCAGCGGCAGGCACTGGCCGATGGCCCCACCGGTCAGCGTCAGGAGGTCGTGCCGCGGCGCGCCGGCTGTGGCGGCGGGCAGGAGCCAGCCGGAGGTGTTGGCCTCGTCGGACACGATCGCCCCCTCGGGCAGCATCGCCCCGATCACGTCGACCCAGTTCTGCGCCGTGAGCGGCCCGCTGGGCCGCGCCGGCCGTCGCGGCGGCGCCAGCTGTGGTTCGGTACCGGCCGCGACCTCATCGGCCAGGGACTCGAGGGCACCGACCACGTCGTGATCGAGCTCGGCGAGCGTGTGCACCTGGGCGCCCTCGGGCGCCAGCACGCTCGGCTTGCCCGGATAGGCGAAGAACGACACCGGGGCCTTGGCCCCGGCCAGGATCACATGGGCGACGCCGTCGAGCTGCTGGGTGGCCTGCTCGGCCAGATAGGCCAACCGCTCGATGGCCGGCAGGCCCGCACCACGCTCCAGCCGGGCCGGGAAGGTCTCGATGAGAGGCTTCGCCCCCGTGGCGGCGGCGATGCGGCTGAGCGCCCGCAACCCCGCCTCCCGACCGGCCGGCCCACCCGCGAGCAGCGCGGCGGGCTCACCGGAGCGCAGGATCTCGGCGATCGCCTTCACCGTCGTCTGGCTGACCGCCGTCGGCGCCGGCGGCGGGACGGGACCGACCGCCACGCCGCCGTCGCCCCACGACACGTCGGCGGGAAGGATCAGCGTCGCCACCCGACCGGGATGGGCCCGGGCGGCGGCGACGGCATCGGCGGCGTCGGCACCGACCTCGGCGGCCCGGGCCGAGCGGCGGACCCATCCCTCCAGGGATCCCGCCACCGCCTCGATGTCCGATTCCAGCGGGGCGTCGTACTGCTTGTGGTAGGTGGCGTGATCGCCGACGACGTTGACCACCGGGGTGTGGGCCCGCCGGGCGTTGTGCAGGTTGGCCAGACCGTTGCCCAGCCCCGGCCCGAGGTGCAACAGCGTGGCCGCCGGCCGGCCGGCGATGCGCCCGTACCCGTCGGCGGCGCCGGTGACCACCCCTTCGAACAGGCCGAGCACGGCGCGCATCTCCGGCACCGAATCCAACGCCGCCACGAAGTGCATCTCGGAGGTGCCGGGATTGGCGAAGCACACCTCCACGCCGGCACCGACCAGCGTGCGGATCAGGGACTGGGCGCCATTCATGCCACTCCTCACCGAGCTTGTCGACCCGTCAGAGCCAAACTTCACCGGTCGAGTGTACGGGCCGGCCGCCGACCACGGTCAGGTCGGACCGGATGGCCGGAATCTGTTCCTCCGCCACCGTGAAGTAGTCGGCATTCAACACGGCCAGGTCGGCGTGGGCCCCCGGGTGCAGGTGGCCGCGGTCGGCCTCCTCGAAGCTGAGCCAGGCGCTTCCCGCCGAGTACAGGCGCAGCGCCTGCGCCCGGCTGATCAGGTGTTGGGGGTCGCGGCGTTGGACCCCATCCAGCGAAGTGCCCGTGACCAGCCACCAGAGGGAGAGCCAGGGACTGAAGGAGGACGCCCGGTTGGCGTCGGTGCCCGCGCCCAGGGGGATCCCGGCGGCGAGCAGGTTCCCCAGCGGGGGAGTGCTGGCCAGGGCCTCCTCACCCCATACCGCGGCGGAGGCCGCCGCCTTGAACACCTGGTGATCGTCGACCACGACGCCAC
>JAUZEX010000434.1 GCA_030838815.1 Actinomycetota bacterium | reverse complement strand
CCGAGGAGGTCCGCCACGGCTACACCTTCTGGCGGATCGCCAAAGGCCTCGGCGTGGAGCTCACCGGACGGTACTTCCGGGAGGCCAAGCGCAAGCGCCAGGAGGCCTTCGACCACATCGGCGCCGTCTCCGACTGGACGGAGCTGGCCATCGTGAACACGCTCACCGACCGCATGGGCGTCTTCGTCTTCAAGGACATGTCCGACTGCTCCTACCGGCCGTGGGCCCAGGTCTCGCTCGACGTCGCCCGGGACGAGGTCGGCCACACCGCCCTCGGCTACGCCAACCTCCGGGAGGCGATCGAGCGGCGGGGTGAGCTCGAGGCGGCCCAACGCTGGCTGGAGAAGTGGTACCCGATGACCCTCGACATGTTCGGCCGCTCGGAGTCCCCCCGCCAGTGGCGCTACGTCGCCTGGGGCATCAAGCGCTCCGGCAACGAGGAGCTGCGCCGGCGCTACGTGGCCGAGATCAACCCGCTGCTCGCCCAGCTGGGCCTCGAACCGCCCGACTACCTCTACAACCGCCACTTCCTCTGACGCCATCGACAGTGATGCCATCGACAGTGATGCCATCGACAGTGAGGGGAGCGCCGTGAGCACGACGACGATCACCTGGAGCGACCTCGAAGGCCTGGTCGACTCCCTCCGGGCCGCCCACCCCCGCGTCGACCCCCGGGCCCTCGACGACGCCGAGCTCGCCGACCTCGTCGAGGCCCTGGAGGGCTTCGACGGATCGGGCCCCGCCGCCGGTCCCGGTGACTACGAGGCGCTGCGGGCCATGTGGCACTGGGGCGCCTGAGCGGCCCATGCCTGAGCCCGATATCACCGCCGTCCTCGACTCCAACACGTCGCCGGTCCTCAACGAGGGCTGGATCCGGGCCGTGCTCTTCGACCACGCCATCGACGACTGGGTCGACCTCGGGCCCGACCCGCTCCGGCGCCGCCACGTCGGCCAGATCTACGCCGACCACATGGCGGCCGCCTACGGCGCCTGGAAGTGGCTCTGCGACCGGGCCGGAGGCGACGTCGAGGTGCCGCCGGCCACCCAGGCCGTCCCCGGAGCGCTGGGCTTGGAGGTGGGAGTGAGCGACTGGACGGAGCTCATGGCGGCGCTTCTCACCGTGGGCCGGGCCCAGGCGCTGCTCTTCGCCGAGTTGGCCACCACCGGCGACGCCGGCTCTCCCGATGCCGGGGCCGGCCGCCGGGCCTTTGACCGCATGGGGCGCGACTTCGCCGGGCACGCCGCCCTGGCTTTCCTGGAGCTCCGCCTGGGCACCTTCACCGACCGGGCCCGGGCCCAGGCCGCGCTCAGACGGATGGTGCCGGCCACCGCCGACCTCGTGGCGGGAACGACGGTGGAGCCCCTGTGGAGCGGTCGGCTGGAGCCGCTCCTCGTCACGCTGGGCTGGGACTTGAGAAACCTTTAAATCCGGCAAAAGGGCACAATCCCCCGCAACCCTGCGAAAGCGTCCATAGAACTCACAAGTTTTTCCCAGGGTGGGTGCCGAACCTCCGGGCATGAGCCGGAAGCGCATCCTTCAGGGACTCGCCGCCGCCAGCCTGTTCTCCTTCCTCGGAGGGGGCTCGATCGTGATCGCGGACGCCTCGAGCGCCTCGGCCACCCACGTCGTGGCGGCAACGGTGTCGACGGAGACGACGACCACGACCGCCCCGTTCCCGTCGACGACGACCACTGCGCCGGTGGAAGCAACCACCACCACGACCGCCGCCCCGGCGGCCACGACCACGACGACCGCCGCCCCGGCGGCCGCCACCACCACGACGACCGCCACCCGGCCGGCGTCAAGCCCGTCCACCGCCCGGGTCTCCGGCCCCGGGACGGTCCAGCTGCTCGAGTTGCCCTCCGGCGACGCCGACGGGAAGACCCGGGAGGTGTGGGTCTACCGGCCCGCGGTTCCCGACTCGGTCGACCTGCCGGTCGTGTACTTCCTCCACGGGTATCCCGGTAGCGACCTCGACGTGGCCGGCATCGACCTCGACGGCCTGCTCGACCAGCAGTTCGCGGCCGGCGCGGCGCCGTTCGTCGTCGCCGTCCCCAACGGCCAGAGCGGCATCCACTCCGACACCGAGTGGGCCGACTCGGTCGACGGCGAGGTCCGGCTCGAGAGCTTCATCGTCTCGACGGCCATCCCCGCCGTCGAGGGGACCAACCGCCGGGACGCCGCCCACCGGGCCATCGCCGGATTCTCCATGGGCGGGTACGGGTCGGCCAACCTGGCCGAGCACCACCCCGACCTGTTCGGCCAGCTCGTTTCGATCGCCGGCTATTACCACATCGACGACCTGAGCGGGATGGGCGCCGCCAGCCCCGCCTGGGCTGGCGCCTACAGCCCCGACCGCCACGTCGGCGCCCTGGCCGGCACCCGCACCCTGCTCATCGTCGACAGCCAGGAGAGCGACCCGCTGATCAAGGGGGAGGGCGCCCGCTTCGCCGCCCTCCAGCGGTCCGCCGGTCAGAACCCCACCTTCGTGGTCGCCCCCGGCAATCACAGCTGGCCGATGGTGGCCGGTCAGGTCCCGACGATCGTCGCCTTCCTCGACGCCGGCTGGTAACGGTCTTCAGCCGGCCCGTTCGAGGACGACGACGGGGATCTGGCGGGCCGTCTTCTGTTCGTACTCGGCGAAGCCCGGCATGTCCTGCTTCTGCTTCGACCAGTACTTCTCCCGCTCGTCGCCCTCGGCGATCCGGGCGGTCACGGGGAAGCTCTCCGTGCCCACCTCGACCGAGTTGGGGCCGCCGCCCATGAGGTTGTGGAACCAGGCCGGGTTCTGCGGGGCCCCGCCGTAGGAGGCGAAGACGACGATCTTGTCGCCGTCGGGCTGGTACACCAGCGGGTTGACCCGGGCGGCGCCCGTCTTGGCCCCCGTGGTGTGGAGGAGCAGCATCCGAGCTCCCTCGAACGGCCCGTCCACCTTGCCGTTGTTGGCCCGGAACTTCTCGATGACGTTGCGATTCCAGTCGTTGGCGTCGGTCATGCCACCGTTCTACCCGGCGGCGGTGGCCCGGATGATGTCGGGCAGGCTCTCGTAGTCGACTTTGGAGAGGCAGGCGGTGATCCCCAGATCGCGGGCCGCGTCCCGGATCCGGTCGTCGAGGTAGGCCGAGAAGAGGATGATTCGCTGATGGGGTCGCCGGACGAGGATCCGCCGCGCCGTCTCCAGGCCGCCGAGGCCGGGCATCAGCTCGTCGAGGACGATGACGGCGGGGTCGAGCCTGTCGGCGAGCTCGATCGCCTCGGACCCGTTGGCGGCCTCGCCGGCCACGACGATCCCCTCGTTGGCCGTGCGGACGACGAGCCGGACGAGCGCCCGCATGTCGTCCATGTCGTCGACCACCAGCACCGGGATCTGCATTCCCCTCGCGCCGGCGCTCGCCTGGGACGCGGACCCCGGCCGGAACGGGGCTGCCGGGGCCAGTGTTCCCCCCGGCGCCTCCGTAGAATCATCGCTCGCCCGTCGACAGCGGACGGTCCGCCGATTGAGGAGGGAGGGTCCGTGCCCGGCCGACGGGTGGTGGTAGCCGACAACGATCCCGACGCGCTCGACCTCGTGTGCACGGACCTGGGCTTGGAGGGCCACGACATCGTCGGCCGCGCCGGCGACGGCGAGACCGCCCTGGAGCTGTGCCGGGCGCTCGGCCCGGACGTGCTCGTGGTCGACTACCGCATGCCCCCGGGACCCAACGGCGCCGAGGTCGCCCGCCGGATGCACAAGGAGATGCCCGGGGTGACCGTGGTGGTCTTCACCAACTACGACAACGCCGAGGTGGCCCGGGCGGTGCGGCGGGCCGGCGCCCGCCTCGTACGCAAGGGTGAGCTCGACTCGCTGCGCCGGGCGGTCGACGGAGGCGGCTGAGCGGGTCATCGGGCTGCTCCGGCGTTCGAGGTCGACACCAGCGGCATCCGGACGGTAAAGGTTGCGCCCCGGCCTTCGGCGCTCTCGGCCCAGATTCGTCCGTGATGGGCGTCCACGATCTGTCGGCAGATGTGGAGTCCGAGCCCCGTCCCCTGCACCGTTGTTCCCCGCCCGCGGACGAAGCGCTCGAAGACACGTTCCAGTTCACGGGGAGGGAGCCCCGGTCCTTCGTCGCTCACGTGGACGACGACGGCGTCGTCCTCCAGCTCCATGCGCACCGCCACGGGCGACGAGACCGGCGAGTGCTTCACGGCGTTGTCGAGCAGATTCGAGAACACCTGCCGGATCCGGTTGCCGTCGGCCTGGATGAGGACCGGCGCGTCTGGGACCCACAGGGCGATCAGCCGTTCGGGGCTCAAGTCCCGGCGGGCGGCCACCGCCACCTCCACCTCGCCCCGGAGGTCGATCACGTCGAGGTCGCCGACGAGGTTCCCGTCCTCGAGCCGTGACGAGTCGAGGATCTCCTGGCTGAAGAGGTAGAGCCGCCGGGCGTTGGCCAGGGCCCGGTCCACCGCCTCCCGCCGGGCGTCGTCGCTCATCATCGGCCAGTGGTCGGCGGTGGTCTGCAGGAAGCCGACCACGCCGGCCACCGGGGTCCGCAGCTCGTGGGACACGATGCTGATGAACTCCTCCGTCGTCCGGTTGATCTCCTGGAGCCGGCGCTGCTCGACCCGGGCCCGGCGCAGGCGGCGGAGAAGGGCGAAGAACCCGGCCGCGGCGGCCACCAGCCCACCGATGATGAGCAGTAGCACCGCATTGTCGATCCGCCGTCCCAGGCCGCCGTCGAACTCGGTCGCGTCCTGGGTGAAGACGGCCTCCCAACCCACGGACGGCACCGTCGCCACCGCCGCCACCTGCTGGCCGAGCCGGTGGAACCCGGGTCGGAGTCGCAGCCGGGACGGGTCGGCGTAGGCCTTGCCGATGGTGACGGGGTCGGAGGAGGCGACCACCGCGCCCTGGCTGTCCACGAAGGAGAACTGGCCGGTGTTTCCACGCCGCAGCTCGGCCACTTCCTGGGTGAAGGGCGACTTGGGCCCGATGTCGGCCTCGAAGACAAAGGCGCCCCGCAGGTTGCCGCTCGCCCCGGTCAGCGGGATCACGTAGCCGATGGTCGGCGCGGACGTCGTGACCCCGGGCGCGACCGGCAGCACAACCGCCCGGCCGGCGGCGAGGGCCGCCTCGAGGCCGGGCCGCTGCAACCGGGTGCCGACGACGTCGCCCTGGAGGAGCGTCCCGTTCGTCACCGTGGCCGATGAGTCGACGAGCATCATCCCGGTCGTCGCCTCGGGATTGAGCGCCTGTAGCTGCTCCAGTCGGGCCGCGTCACCGGAGTCGTGGAGGGTCAGCGCGTAGGGGATGCGGGCCAGGCCGCCGATCGCCACGAAGCTGGCGGTCACCCGGGCGTCGAGACTCCGGGTGAGCTGGCCGAGCTGGTTGACCTGCAACTGTTCCAGGGCGTGCCGGCCCCGGCGCTGGGCGTCGAGGACGGTGGACAGGATGCTCGTCGAAAGGGCGACGACGACGAGCGCCGCACCCAGCGCGATCCATCGGTCGCGGCCGCGACCCTGGTCAGTGACCATCGGGAACTCCAGTCAGAAGGGCGGAGCGAGACACCGGCGAGGACACCGCCCGGAAGGCGACCACGAGGCGGGCGCCGCCCGAAGGGCTGTCCTCCACCGACACCCGGGCCCGCAACCGGTCGACGACTTCCTTCACCACGGCGAGGCCGATGCCGGCGCCGTGGGTTCCGGACACCGCGTGGTGACCGGCCCGGTAGAAGGCGTCGAAGACCTTCCCCCGTTCGGAGACGGGGATGCCCGAGCCTTCGTCGTCGACGGTCAGCAGGGCGGTGTCACCGGCCGGATCGACCATGATCGTGATCTCCGACCCGGCCGGTGAGTATTTGGCCGCGTTGGAGACGAGGTTGGTCAAGATCCGCTCCACCGCCGGCCGGTCGACGAAGGCGACCACGTCGGGCGTGATCCGGGTCAGGATGCGGTGCCGGGGGGCCTGGGCGGCGAGGTCGTCGACGACGACGGCGACAAACTCGGACAGCGAGGCGGGGGGCGGGTCGGACGCCGGGCTTCTTCGCTCCAACCGGGAGAAGTCGAGGAAGTCCTCGACCACGCTCACGAGCGACTGGCCGTTGCGGTCGATACGGGTGACGAGATCGCGGCGTTCGTCCTCGTCGAGCCGGTCCCACCGCGACGACAGGAGGTTGGCGAAGCCGGAGATGGCGCTGGCCGAGGTGCGCATCTCGTGGGACACCGTTCCGATGAAGCGGTTCTTGATGCGGTCGAGGTCCACGAGCCGGCGGACGGACTCCCGTTCCTGATCGAAGGCGTCGGCGTTGGCCAGCGCGGCGGCCATGAGGTCGGCGGCGGCGTGCACGGAACGAACCGCAGACCGCCCGAGGCCCCGCCGGGGCCGCAGCCACAGGGCCCCGGTGACCCGCCCCCCACGCTGCAGCGGGAAGAGGGCATCCGTCCCCGCCTCCACCACGTCGGGGGGTGGCCGGATCTCGGCGACGCCGGCGAGGTCCCCGGCCGGGCCCGCGCCGAGGGAGAAGGCGTGCACCAGCCGCCCCTGCCGGTCGGCCCGCAGGACCCCGAACCCGTCGAGCTGCAGTTGCTCGGACAGCCGGAGCGCCGCCGCCGGCAGGATCATCTCCAGGTCGAGGCTGTCCTGCAGCAGCGCGCCCAGATCGGCGAGCAGGCTCAACTCCTGCCCCCGGACGGAGGCGGACTGCTCGGCTCGCCGTCGGGTCCGGACCGTCGCCACGCCGGCACCGCCGACGAGGACGGCGAGAACGGCGCCGGACAGTGGCACGATCGGAGACCGGGGCGGAGCCGTCGGCCCGGTCAGGGTGAGGACGTAGGCCGCGCCGCCGACCGCGACCGGCTGGGGGAAACGTGACCCCCTCCCGGCGGTGCCGCCGGCGGTGGCGACCACAGCCGCGCCGTCGGTCAGGCGCAGCTCCGGAGCGACGTCGGACGGGATGCTGTCCTGGACCAATTTCGTGACGTCGACCGAGGCGAGGACGTAGCCGTCGAGCAGCGCCCTCCGCTCCGCCGTCCCTCGGGGGAGGCCCCGGTAGACCGGCGCCACGGCCACGACGCCGGGCCGACCCGGGACCCGCTCCAGGCGCGCTTCGCCGCTGTCCCGGGCGGCGTTGAGCGCCGCCACCGTGACGGGCTGCGGGGCGGCGGCGTCCCCGACGAGGGTCGTCGTGGGGGTGTGGCCGTCGTCGGCGACCCGGGCCACGGCGGTGACCGTCCCGCGGGCTCGGAGCGTCTCCGTCCGCTGATCGAGGCGGGCGGGGGCTGACGCCGCCGCCTCCAGCGTGGACAGCATGTCCCGCAGGCTCCCCTCGAGCCGGGTGGCGACCAGCTCCGCCGTGGCCGCGGCGGACTGACGCTGTTGCCGCCGGTCGTGGTCGACCAGGTCGCGATGGACCACCAGCGAGGCGATGACCACCACGGCGGCGGCCACGACCGGCAACGAAAGCGCAGGATCGAAGCGGCGGGGAGACAAAGAGCTCCAGGGGTTGCAGATGCGAACCGGGTGGTTGGAATCAACCGACTTCGATTGTCAGCGGTGGGCAGGGGAGCGGCAATGGCCAATCCGGACGGTTGGCGCGTAGCCCTGCGGAACGCCAAATAGTTCGACCGGGCCATTCCCTCCCGACCCCGGGCGACCGTACGCTCGA
>JAUZEX010000419.1 GCA_030838815.1 Actinomycetota bacterium | reverse complement strand
CAGGGCGCCCCGGAGCTGCCCGGCCGCCGCCTGGCGGGCCGCTGCCCCCCGCTCGGCCGCCGCCGCCGGCGCCGCCCCGGCGCCGGCCAGCCGCACCCGGTCCAGCGCCGCCAGGGCCATCTCCGGTTCCGTGCCCCAGGTCGGGCAGCGCAGCTCCCACTCGTTCGGGCCCCGGAAGGCCCAGTCCTCGGCGAACCGTTCGAAGGCGGCGCAGAACGCGACGACCTCCGGATCACCCGTCCCGCTGGTCGCGCCACCCGCGCCGCCGCCCGCCGGAGCGCCGGCGTCGCTCCCGGCCGCGGTCTGGAGGCGGGTCCACAGTCCCTCCAGGCCGGCGTCGAATTCGGCGGTCATGCGAGGCGAGGCGGCCACCATGCGGCCCAGGTCCCACATCTGGAGCGAGGCGGCGGCGGAGTCGACGTCGCCGATCCCGGCCACCAGCGTCAGCGACAGCTCCGGCACGCCCAAGGCGGCGCAGGCCTGGGACAGCGCTCCGAGCCCGATGCCGGCCTTGAGGCTCACTTCGATGTGGGTCTGGAACAGCCGCACGAACATGGGGTTCCACATGGTGATGCGCTCCGCCAGCTCCGCCGACGACAGCCCGGCCAGGTCGGGCCGGGCGGCGATCTCCGCCCGCACCTGGGCCCGCTCGGCGTCGAGCGACTCGAGGTCGGTGGCCCCGAGCACGTCGTTGACCAGCCAGCCGCCGGCCCGGGCGCTCCACTCCTCGCTCTCGTCGAAGGGGCGGGCCTCGCTCTCGTAGGACGGGATGCCCGGCATGTCACCGAAGTACTGGAAGTCGACGGCCTCGGGCGAGAACCCCGGCACGCGCACGCCGAACAGCCGCATCAGCGACATGTTGATGAACAGGTAGCCGCCGAAGCAGGCGATGGGGTTGTGCTCCACTGCGCTGTCGTAGATGTCGTGGTCCCAGACCTGACAGGCGGCGTAGGCCGCCCGCCAGCCCGGCTCAAGGTTGGCCAGGAAGCCGGTGGTGGCGTTCAGCGGGCTGATCGGGTCGGGGAAGACCTCGCCGACGTTGGCCCGGGAGTAGAGCGGGAAGACCTTCGACGGCGTGTCGTTCAGGATCCAACTGGCCACGGTACGTTCCCTTTCGCAGCAGGTTGCCCGCAGTGGTGGGGCACTTCGTTCAGGGCCGAAATCGTGCGGGCGCCGTCGCGGTGGGCGAGGACGCGGGTCACGCCGGCGTAGTCGAGCGCCGACCAGATCAGGCGGTTCTCGATGCCGAGGTGGGCACCGAGGTAGGCGTTGATGACCCCGGCGTGGGTGACCACCGCCACCGTCTGGCCGGCGTGACGGTCGACGATCCCGTCCACCGCCTCCACGACGGCGGCCCGGAAGGTGGCGACGTCCGTGCCGTAGACGGCGAGGTCGCCGGACACGAGGGCGGCGTAGCGGGGATCCCCGTTGCGCTTCATGACCTCGGCGGCGACGTACTCACCGGCTCCGCCGACCTCGGACAGTCCCTCGACGGTGTGGCTCTCCCCGGACAGGAAGCCGGCCGTCTCCCGGGCTCGGAGCAGCGGGCTGGTGTAGACCGCCGCCAGTGGCTCGCCGCTCAGCCAGCCGGCCAGCGCCGCCGCCTGGGCCCGGCCGTCGGCCGACAGCGGAGGGTCCGGACGGGGGCCGTGCTCCGTGTCGGGCTCGGCGTGTCGGATGAGTAGCAGCTTCACCGCCAGATGTGATACACCATCTACAAATGGCTCGTCAATCGGCTTCTGAGACGCATGAATCGTCTGGAGATGCGATAGGGGCGTCACAACGCACGCAGCTGACGCCAGTACCGGCGGCCAAGACCCGACGGGGCGCGCAGACCCGGCGCCGGCTGGTCGAGGCCGCCGCCACCGTCTTCTCCGAATACGGCTACAGCGCCGCCCGCATCGCCGACATGGTGCGGATGGCCGGGATCTCCCACGGCAACTTCTACCGCCACTTCCCGGGCAAGGACGAGGTCCTGCTGGCCGTGCTCGAGGAACCGTTGGCCGAGCTGCGCCGGGCCAGTAGCCGCGAGCCCGACCCCGTCCACCGCAGCGGGCCCGACCTCGTCGAGCTGATCCGGGCCAACACGAACTACTTCGCCGCCTACGCCCGCCAGCGCCACCTCTTCCGGGTCATGCGCGAGGCGGCCGCCGTCAACCCCGAGTTCGCCCGGCTGTGGCTGTCGGTACGCCAGGGCTTCGTCGGGCGGACGGCCCACTGGCTCGCCGCCCTGGTCGAGGCCGGGCAGCTCGAAGGCGGCCTCGACGTCGAGCTTCTGGCCGAGACGCTGGGCTCGATGATGGAGCACCTGGCCTACGTCCAGATCGGGCTCCCGGCCGAGCTGCCCCGGCCCGAGACCATCGACGCCCTCGGCCGCGTCACCGGCGAGTCGTGGTACCTGATCCTGACGGGCCGTTCCCGCCTCGGCGCAACCGATAGGGGAAGATGACCCCATGCGACGCGAACTCTTCGAGCCCGAGCACGACATGTTCCGCGACAGCTTCCGGCGGTTCCTGGACAAGGAGATCGTCCCCCGGGCCGAAGAGTTCGAGCGGGACGGGATCATGGACCGGGCCGTCTTCGCCCGGGCCGGGGCGTCCGGGTTCCTGGCCATGGAGGCACCCGAGGCGTACGGCGGGGGCGGCGTGAAGGATTTCCGCTACAACACCGTCATCTCGGAGGAGATCGCCGAGACCTGCATCGGCGGCAGCGGGCTCGGGCTCACACTCCACAACGACATCTGCCTGCCGTACTTCCTCCACCTGGCCAACGAGGAGCAGCAGCAGCGCTGGCTGCCCGGCATCTGCTCCGGCGACCTGATCACGGCCGTGGCCATGACCGAGCCGGGCATCGGCTCCGACCTGGCCTCGATGTCGACGACCGCCGTCCGCGATGGCGACGTCTACATCGTCAACGGCTCCAAGACGTTCATCACCAACGGGATCAACGCCGACCTCGTCATCACGGCGGTGAAGACCGACCCGACGCAGCGCCACAAGGGAATGTCGCTGATGGTCGTGGAGCGGGGCATGGAGGGCTTCGAGCGGGGGCGCAACCTGGAGAAGATCGGCCTCCACTCGCAGGACACCGCAGAACTCTTCTTCAGTGACCTGCGCGTCCCGGTCGAGAATCTCCTCGGCGCCGAGGGGGAGGGGTTCCGGTATCTCGTCACCAACCTCCCTCAGGAGCGGCTGTCGATCGCCGTGGCCGGCGTCTCCGCCGCCCGGGCCGCCTACCGGTGGACGCTGGAGTACGTGAAGGAGCGCCAGGCCTTCGGCCAGGCCGTGGCCAACTTCCAGAACACCCGCTTCAAGCTGGCCGAGATGGCGACCGAGATCGCCGTCACCGAGGCCTTCGTCGACAAGGCCATCCTGGCCCACAACGCCGGTCAGCTCACCGCCGAGGAAGCGGCCATGGCCAAGTACTGGTGTACCGAGCTCCAGGGCCGGGTCACCGACATGGGCGTGCAGCTCCACGGCGGCTACGGGTTCATGACCGAGTACCCCATCGCCCGCGCCTACGCCGACGCCCGCGTCACCCGCATCTACGGCGGCACGACCGAGATCATGAAAGAGATCGTCGGCAAGTCGATCCTGAACTGACCGCCCCACGGCGGTGCCGCCGTCGTCGGCGGGGTGGCCGGATCAGCGGACGAGATGCAGAACCACGGACGTCATGATGGTCGTGCCGGCCACCATCGCCACCCGTTTGGCCCAGGCCGCACCGCCGTTGGCGGGCACCTGGCCGCCGTAGCGGGTCTGGCGGCTGCGCAGAGCAGCGATGGCCTCGGTGTCGCTCATCACGCCCTGGGCGACCAGGCTCTGGAGCTCGGGGTCCCGGGCGATGAGGGCAGCCCGGGCCTCGGCGACCTCGTCGCTGGGCACGAGCCGGTCGAGGACCACCCAGGTGAGGCGAGCGGTGCTCATCTCGTCGTAGTTCCCCACACTGCGGTTCTCGGCGCGCCGAGCGGTCCGATTGAGCCCGAAGGCGTTAAATGTTCCTCATGTCAGCGTTGGCGGCGGCGCTGCTCCCCGGGCTCGTCGTCGAGCCGCAACGAGAGCGAGATCCGCTTGCGGCCCGCGTCGACGTCGAGCACCTTCACCTTCACCACGTCGCCCGGCTTCACCACCTCCCGGGGATCCTTGACGAAGCGCCGGGCCATGGCGCTCACGTGGACCAGCCCGTCCTGGTGGACGCCGACGTCGACGAATGCGCCGAAGGCGGTGACATTGATGACGATGCCCGGCAGCTTCATGCCGGGTTTGACGTCTTCTAGCTTCGCGACG
>JAUZEX010000850.1 GCA_030838815.1 Actinomycetota bacterium | reverse complement strand
GCGCTGCCCGACCTGGGGCACAGAACCGATGATGGCGCTGGCCGCCCTCGACCGGGTGCGGCTGGCCGGCCCGGAGGCGGCGCCGACGGCGGCCGCCCAGCGGGGGGCGGCGGCCCGGCAGGCGGCGTCGGGGCAGCTCCGGGGCGCCCTGGCCGGCAACGAGGAGGTCCTCGGGCAGCTCAACGCCGCCCTCCACGCCGCCGAGCTGTGGTGCCGGGGCCGGGAACGGCAACGCACGACGGTGGCCATGCTCGTCCACGAGCAGCGGCTGGCGGCCCTGGAGCTGGCCCGGCGGGGCGTGGCCGCCGGCGTCATCGAACGGCCGGAGCAGATCTTCATGCTCCTGGCCGACGAGCTCGGCGACTACGCCGCCGCCCTCGGCGAGGCCGAGGCGCCCGGACCCGCAGCCGGTCCGGAGTCGAAGGTCGGCGCCATCCTCGCCGACCGGGAGGAGCGGTACCTGGCCCTGTTCGACTACGAGCCCCCGTTCGTGATCGCCGGCACCCCGCCGCCGCTCGTCGAGTGGGTCCGCCGCTCCCAGGCCGCCCCGGCGCCGACGCTGGCCGTCGGCGAGGCGATCCAGGGCGTGGGCGGCTGCCCGGGCGTGGCCCGGGGCACGGCCCGGGTGGTGCTCGACCCGTCCGACCCCTCGGCGCTCGGCCCTGGCGACGTACTGGTGGCCCCGATCACCGACCCGTCGTGGACACCGCTGTTCCTTCCGGCGGCGGCGGTGGTGGTCGACGTCGGTTCGCCGTTCTCCCACGCCGCCATCGTGAGCCGGGAACTGGGCATCCCCTGCGTCGTCTCAGCCGGCGGCGCCACCCAGCGGATCCCCGACGGCGCCCTGGTCGAGGTCGACGGCGCGGCCGGCACCGTGACCGTCATCGAATCATGACCGCCGCCGGGGTGCCCGTGGTGGTGACCGGCGCCGCCTCGGGGATCGGGGCGGCGACCGTCGCCCGGCTGACCGCGGCGGGGCGGGCGGTCGTCGGTCTCGACCGCCAGCCGGCCCGGGGGTGCCCGACCGTCCTGTGCGACCTCGCCCGTCCGGAGACGATCGACGCCGCCGTCGGTGAGCTTCCGGCCGAGATCGGCGGCCTGGCCAACGTCGCCGGCCTGCCCGGCACCTTCCCCGCCGAGCTCGTGCTGCGGGTGAACGTGCTCGGGCTCCGCCATCTCACCGAGGCGGTGCTGCCCCGGATGGTGCCCGGTTCGGCGGTCGTCAACGTGGCCTCGGTGGCGGCGGTGCGCGATCCCGCCCCCCGGGAGCGGGTCGCCGAGCTGCTGGCCGCGGCCACATTCGACGCCGGCCTGGCCTGGTGCCTGGAGCATCCGCTCGACGCCCCGGCGGCCTACCGGTTCTCCAAGCAGGTGCTGATCGAGTGGACGCTGCAGGCGTCCGCCGCCTGGCGCCGGCGGGGCGTGCGGGTGCTGTCGGTCAGCCCCGGCGTGGTCGACACGCCGATCCTGCCGGACTTCCGGGCGTCGATGGGCGACGCCGCCATCGACGCCGCCGCCGCCGAGGCCGGGCGCCTCGCCGAACCCGACGACATCGCCCCCGTGATCGCCTGGCTCCTGTCGCCCGACGCCGGCTGGGTCAACGGCATCGACCTCCGTGTCGACGGCGGTCTCGTCGGTGCGCGCCTCGCCCTGCCGGCCACGGACCCGGCGGACGGCTGGGGTCCGGCACCAGCTCCGGCAACGGCGGCCGCCGCCGCGACCCGTCCGTCGCCATGACCGTCGTGGGCGACACCGTCGACGTCCTGAGCCCCGAGGTGTACCTGGACGGGCCGCCCTGGGAGCGCCTGGCCTGGCTGCGGGCCAACGCTCCCGTCTACGACCATCGGCTCGACGACCCGCTGCTCGTCGATCGCTGCTGGGTGGTGACCCGCCACGACGACGTGCGCGCCGTCAGCCGCGACCCGGCCACGTTCTCGTCGGCCGACGGCATCCACCTGCGCCGCACGGCGACACACCACTTCCGGCCGAACATGATCAACATGGACGATCCCGACCACTCCCGGGTCCGCAAGCTCGTGTCGGGCGGGTTCACCCCAAGGGTGGTGCGGGCCTTCGAGCGCCACTACGCCGATCTCGCCCGCGGCGTGGTCGACAAGGCCCTCGCCAACGGAGGCGCCTTCGACGGTGTGCGCGACGTCGCCGCCGAGCTCCCGCTGCTGGCCATCTGCGAGGTGCTCGGCGCTCCGGAGGAGGATCGCTTCCGCATCTTCGGCTGGTCCAACACCCTGCTCTCCAGCGAGGACCCCGAGTACGCCCCGACGCCCGAAGCCTTCCAGGAATCGGTGATGGCCATGGTCGCCTACGCCGGCGAGCTGGCCGAGCGGCGCCGCCGGGAACCGGGCGACGACCTCGTGAGCGCGCTGCTCGGGCCCGACGGCGAGCTGCCCCTGACCGACGCCGAGTTCGAAGGGCTCGTCCTGCTGCTCCTCGCCGCCGGCAACGAGACCACCCGCAACGCCATCGCCCACGGTCTCCTCGCCTTCGCCGCCCATCCCGACCAGTGGGAGGTGCTGCGCTCCGATCCGGCGACCACGCTCGACACCGCCGTCGAGGAGATGATCCGCTGGGCCAGCCCGGTGAACTACATGTCCCGCACCGCGACCTGCGACGTCGAACTGCAGGGCCAGAAGATCCGGGGCGGCGACAAGGTCGCCCTGCTCTACGCCTCGGCCAACCGGGACGAGGCGGCGTTCTCCCACCCGGAACAGTTCGACGTCCGCCGCGATCCCAACCACCACCTGGCCTTCGGCTTCGGCCCCCATTTCTGCCTGGGCGCCACCCTGGCCCGCATCGAACTCCGGGCCCTGCTCGAAGTGATGGTCCCCGGCATCGCCGCCCTGGAGCTGACCGCCCCGGCCCGGAGGGTCCGCTCCAGCTTCCTCAACGGCCTGAAAGACCTCCCCCTGCGAGCGATCCCCGCCTGAGGCGTGGACGGGCGGCGTCGGTCTGCACCCTTCGGCCTGGTGCGGCACAGTGGGAGGGTGAGCGTTCGAAATCAACGTGGTGCCGAGCCCATCGCCATCATCGGCGCCGGGTCGGTCGGCTGCATGCTGGCCGGCCACCTCCATGCCGCCGGGTGGGACATCGTCATCTGCGGTCGGGCCCCGCTCGAGCACCTGGTCATGACCATCGACGGGGAGCCCGTGGAGTTCAAGGTCGCCTGGGCGGCGGAACCGGCTGACCTCCCACCGCTGCGCTACGCGGTGCTGGCGACCAAGATCCACCACACCCCCGACGTGGCCGACTGGCTCCGAGCGCTGCCCCCGGGCAGCGTCGTGCTCGCGGCCCAGAACGGGATCGACCACCGGGCCCGCGTCGCGCCCATGACCGCCGCCGCGGTCGTCCCGACGCTGGTCTACCCCAACGCCGAACGGACCGGCCCGGGCCGGGTGCGGGTCCGCCGCACCGGCCGGGGGCTCGTGGTCCCCGACGACGAAACGGGCCGCGCCGCCGCGGCCCTCTTCGCCGGGAGCGGCGTGGAGGTCGAGACGGTCGCCGACTTCCGCCCCGCCGCCTGGGAGAAACTGCTCTTCAACGTGATCGCCAATCCGCTCACCGCTCTGACCGGGCGCCCCCTCGAGGTGTTCGCCGAACCCGCCATGGCGGCGCTCGGACTCGGCCTCGCCCTCGAGGCCGTCGAGGTCGCCCGGGCCGAGGGAACGGACCTCACGCCCGAGCACGCCCGGGTGGCCCTGGCCTGGTTGCAGGGCCTCCCCGGCACGACTCCCTCGTCGATGCTCCAGGACCGCGCCGCGGGCCGGAGACTGGAGCATGTCGGCCTGCTCGGCCCGGTGGTGGCGATCGGCGAGCGGCACGCGGTGCCCACACCACTCAGCCGGGCCATGCTCGCCCTGCTCGACGCCCTTCCCGTCGCCGGGGCCGGGGCCGGGGCTTCGCCCGCGTCAGGAACGACGGTGACGTCATGACCTCCGGTCTGGAGGAACGGACGTCGGGGAGCGTGGCCGGACGGTTGACGGCCAGGCTTCCGGCGGGGGCGGTCGTCACCGATCCCGACATCATGGGCAGCTTCGTGCACGACGAGGCGGAGTGGGCGCCGTTCGGACAGCCGACGGCGGTGGTGCGACCCCGGACGACAGCCGAGGTGGCCGAGGTCGTGTCGGCCTGCGCCGCCACCGGCACGCCGCTCGTCACCCGGGGGGCGGGGACCGGGCTGTCGGGCGGGGCCAACGCCGTCGACGGCTGCGTCGTCCTCTCCACGGAGTTGATGACCGCCATCAAATCCATCGACCCCGCCAACCAGATCGCCGTGGTCGAGCCGGGGGTCATCAACGACGACCTCCGCCGGGCGGTTGCGGAGCAAGGCCTGTGGTACCCGCCGGACCCGGCCAGCTACCAGATCTCGACCATCGGCGGGAACGTGGCCACCAACGCCGGGGGTCTGTGCTGCCTCAAGTACGGCGTGACCCGGGACTACGTCCTGGCCCTCGAGGTCGTCCTGGCCTC
>JAUZEX010000194.1 GCA_030838815.1 Actinomycetota bacterium | reverse complement strand
GGCGGGATCTTCAACTTCTCGAACCAGCCGTTCTCCGGGTCCCTCGGCGGGCAGCCCCCTGCCCGGCCCATCGTGTCGGTCGCCGCCCTGGCGGGCTAAGACCCGGCCGTGGCCGGGTGCAGGTCTGTGGGACGCCCCGGTGGGCCCGGCAGGGATCGAACCTGCGACCAAGGGATTATGAGTCCCCCGCTCTGACCGCTGAGCTACGAGCCCGGTCGCATCAGGCTACGAGGCGCGGTGCCGCCGGGGGAGGAGGGGGGCCTCAGGAGGCGTCGACGTAGTTCGGTACACCGTCGGAATCGGCGTCGGCCGTACCCTCCTGGGCGTCGGGGACGCCGTCGCCGTCGCTGTCCGTGTCACGGAAGTTCGGCACCTTGTCGCCGTCGGTGTCGAGGGCGCCCTCCACCGCGTCGGGGATGCCGTCGCCGTCGCTGTCGGGGTCGCGGAAGTCGGGAATGCGGTCCTTGTCGGTGTCGAAGGTCCCCTCGAGGCGGTCGGGGAGGCCGTCGGCGTCGCTGTCGAGGGCGACCCGGTCGGGGACGCCGTCCTTGTTGGTGTCGATCGTGCCTTCGGTGTTGTCGTGGATCTTGTCGCCGTCGCTGTCGACGTCGACCCGGTCGGGAGTGCCGTCGGAGTCGGCGTCGGCGTCGGGATTGGGCAGGCCCTCGACCGTGTCGCTGATGCCGTCGTCGTCGCTGTCGGTGTCGTACAGGTTGCGGTTCGTGTCGCCGTCGATGTCGCCGGTGCCCTCGATCCGGTCGGGCAGTTGGTCCCCGTCGCTGTCGGTGTCGAGGAAGTTGGGGACGTTGTCGCCGTCGAAGTCGGCCAGGCCCTCGACGTGGTCCGGGATGCCGTCGCCGTCGCTGTCGGGGTCGTCGGAGTTGACGACGCCGTCCTTGTCGACGTCGAAGCCGCCCTCGACGACGTCGGGAATGCCGTCCCCGTCGTCATCAGGGTCGACGATGTTCGGGATGCCGTCGCCGTCGGCGTCCGTCGGGCCCTGGTCCTTGTCCGACACGCCGTCGCCGTCGCTGTCGGTGTCGAGATAGTTGGGGATGTTGTCGCCGTCGAGGTCGCCCGTCCCCTCGACGGTGTCGGGGATGCCGTCGTTGTCGCTGTCGCGGTCGCGGTAGTCCGGAAGGCCGTCATGGTCGCTGTCGAGGGGCGTCTCCGGGTGGGGGCCGCCCTCGATCTGGTCGGGGATGAGGTCGGCGTCGCTGTCCGTGTCGCGGAAGTCGGCCAGCCCAGCGCCGTCGGTGTCGACCGGCGCGGCCGGGTTGGGTCCGGCCTCGACCCGGTCGGGGATGCCGTCGCCGTCGCTGTCGGTGTCGCGGAAGTTGGGGCTGCCGTCAGTGTCGGTCACGACGCTGCCCTCGACCCGGTCGGGGATCGCGTCGTTGTCGCTGTCGGCGTCCCGGTAGTCGGGAAGGCCGTCGCCGTCGGTGTCAGCGGGCGGGGCCGTGGCGATGACCACCGGGTCCTCGTCGTCGGGGACGCCGTCATCGTCGAGGTCGGTGTCTCCGGCGTTGAGGGGCACCCGCCGCGTCTCGACCCGGTCGGCGATCCCGTCGCCATCGCTGTCGGCGTCGACGTAGTCGGCGATCCCGTCCCCGTCGCCGTCGACCGGCGCGGCCGGGTTGGCCCCCGCCTCCACATGGTCGGGCGTCGTGTCGCCGTCGCTGTCGAGGTCCCGGTAGGCCGGGACGCCGTCGGCGTCGGGGTCGGCGGTGCCCTCGACGTGGTCGGGGATCCCGTCGTTGTCGCTGTCGGTGTCGAGATAGTCGGGCCGGCCGTCGGCATCGGTGTCGACCGTGCCCTCCACCGCGTCGTAGATGCCGTCGTGATCGCTGTCGACGGGGGCCGCGCCGGCGGGCGTGAGGTGCCAGGAACCGGCCACGAGGAGCAGCATCGAGAGCAACGGCAGGAGCTTCGAACGACGAGCGGTCACAAGTGGGTCCCCTCCCCAAGATTGCTCAAGTCTTTCAGAGTCCCGGTGGTCGGACAAAAGACGGGGGACGTCGGGGCAGAGGAGACTCATCGCGATCTCATCCCCGACCTTGCCTCGAGGTGGGGGGACGTCCAGGCCTGTGGAGTGGCGTCGGCCCTACGGTTTGGTCGCTGATCGCTGATCGGGAAGATCGGATGGTGGCGGTAAGCTGGTGGGCGTTGAAGGGGAGTAGCTCTCCCACCGGATGATCGACACACTGGGCGATGAGCCCCGGTCTCCGGGCCCGCATACGCGGGTGAGCGAGACCTTCGACCGGCATCCGTCGGATGCCCGGTCGAGGGCGTCCACCTCTCCTCCGGGCACGAACCTGGAGGAAATGGTGCACGCCATCCTGTTGAGTTTCGGGATCATCTTCGTCGCCGAGCTGGGCGACAAGAGCCAACTGATGGCGCTCGCCTTCGCCGCCCGCTATCGCGCCAGCTCGATCCTCATCGGTATCACCATCGCCACGGCGGTGGTCCATGCCGTGTCGGTCGTCGTAGGCGCGGTCGTGGGGGCGGCTCTCCCGACGCGGGCGATCTCCCTGGTGGCCGGTCTCGCCTTCTTCGCTTTCGCCGCCTGGACCATCCGTGGGGACACGCTGGCGGAGGACGAGGCGGGGAAAGCCGATCGCAGCATCCGCTCGGCCATCGTCGCCGCCGCGGTGGCTTTCTTCCTGGCCGAACTCGGCGACAAGACGATGCTGGCCACGATCACCCTGGCCACCAAGGAAGGGCTCGTCGGCACCTGGGCCGGTTCGACCGTCGGCATGGTGGCTGCCGACGCACTGGCCATCCTGGTCGGCCAGCAACTCGGCGCCCGTCTCCCCGAGCGGGCCATCAAGATCGGCGCCGCGGCGTCCTTCGTCGTCTTCGGCTTGATCCTCCTGGCCCAAGCAGCGCGGGGCTGATCACGTCGAGAGCCGCACGCAGCATCGACCGGGGACCGGGTCCAGCCGGGCGGTGACGTCGGGCAGATCGAGTCCGGCGAGGAGCCCGTCCACGAAGTCGAGGTTCATACCGCACACGAGCGCGGTGAAATCCCGGGCGAGCGCGTCGAAGGGGCAGTTGGCCAGCGTCAGGTCGCCCCCGTCGACCCGGGGTTCGTAGCCGTGCTCCCGGAGGACTTCAGCGGCGGCCACCAACCGGATCGCACGGTCGGCGTCGGTGCCGGCTCGGCGGCGGGCGGCCGAGCCCAGATCGGACCCGGCGCCCCGGGCGACCTGGGAAAGGTTCTCGGCCAGGGAGCCTCCGGTCCGCTGCGTCTCATTGACGGCCGAGGCCAGGAGCCGCCCGACCAGGTCGTAGTGGCGGGGCGGGACGCTGATGGCCAGCTCTCGGCCCGAGCGCCGATAGAGCTTCGTCGGACGGCCCGCGCCCGGACCGCGCCGCCCCGGCGGACGGCGGTACTCGGTGTCAAGGAGCCCCTCGGCCACGAGCCGGTCGAGGTGGAACTTGGCCACGTGCCGGGGGACCCCGACACCCTCCGCCGCCTGCTGTCGGCTGACCGGCTCCGCCTGACTGACGACGTAGCTGTAGAGGAGCCGGCGGCCCGGTTCCGCCAGCGAGGCGAGGACGGCGAGCCGGTCATCAGGTGTCTCCGGTTGCACGTTGACCCTCCGAGCCTTTCTAACGGACATATGAGTTGACGAAAGAAGCGATGGGATCTAACGTCCATCTTAGAGTCCGTTAGACGAGGAGGTTCTGATGGTGACGACGGCCAGTGCACCGACCACGGCACGCTCGACCCGTGCCGGTCGTGACGGAAGGCTCGACGACCCGGCCTTTCAGGCCTTCCTGCTTCTGCGCATCGGTTTCACGGTGGCCCCGATCCTGTTCGGCCTGGACAAGTTCGCCCACGTCCTCGTCAACTGGGACCTCTATCTGGCGCCCCGGATCAACGACATCGTTCCCGGGACCGCACACCAGGCGATGTACGCCGTGGGAGCCATCGAGGTGGTGGCCGGCCTGGTCGTGGCGCTGCGTCCCCGCTTCGGCGGGTACCTCGTCGCCGCCTGGCTGGCGGGCATCATCGTCAACCTGCTGCTGATCCCCGACTTCTACGACATCGCGCTGCGCGACTTCGGCCTCCTGATCGGCGCCCTGACGCTGGCCCGTCTGGCGACGGCCTTCTCGCCGGCCCGCCCTGCTGCCCGGGCGTAGGCCGCATGACGGATCCGGCGTCCGACGTCTATTCCCCCGAATCGCAAGCTCGGCGACTGCGGATCGTCCGTCCGTCGGGGACGGTGGATCTGGCCGCGGCCGAGGTTGCGGTCCGCGATCTGCTCCTGGCTCTGGGCCACGACCCGGATTCGGAGCACCTGAGCGAAACGCCCTCGCGGGTGGCGCGGGCCTACGCCGAACTGCTCACTCCACGGTCGTTCGACCTGACCACCTTCCCGAACGACGAGGCGTACGACGAGCTGGTCCTGGCCCGGGACATCCCGTTCCAGTCGTTGTGCCAGCACCACCTGCTGCCCTTCCACGGCGTGGCCCATGTGGCGTACATCCCGGACGGGCGGATCCTCGGGCTGTCCAAGCTGGCCCGGGTGGTCGAGCTGTTCGCCCGGGGCCTGCAGGTGCAGGAGCGGCTCACCAGCCAGGTGGCCGCATGGCTCGAAGAGCATCTGCAACCGAAAGGGGTCGGTGTCGTCCTCGAGGCCGAGCACCTCTGCATGTCGCTGCGGGGTGTGAAGGCGGCGGGCTCCATGACCGTGACGTCAGCCCTGCGCGGCCTGGTGCGGGACGATCCCCGGACGCGCACGGAGTTCTTCGGCTTGACGGGACGGGGGCGTTGATCGAAACGCGCCTCCCGTCACCCCGCGGGTACGGGTGCACCAATCCTCGACGTTGTCCTCCGGCGCGTTGATCTCGGCGGGGGCGGGGTAGAGGACGAGCGCTGAGAGCAGAGGAGGGCGGGACGTGGGACTCCACGATATGACCGGGCGGTTGGAGAAGATCGGTGCGCTCGACCGGGTGGCGGCGCCGCTGGCGGCGGCGGCGAAGAAGGCGATCGGCCCGGGGCGCCGCAAGGACCTCCTGAGCGGGGTCGGGCTCGGCCATCCTCTCCATCCGGTGCTCACCGACGTCCCCATCGGCGCCTTCACCGGCGCCACGCTGCTGGATCTGGCTGGACGTGGGGCCTGGGAGCCGGCGGTCCAGACGCTGCTCGGCGCCGGCCTCCTGGCTGCGCTCCCTACGGCGGCCGCCGGTCTGGCCGACTGGTCCGACACCTATGGCGGGGAACAGCGGGTCGGCGTCGTCCACGCCGCCGGCAACGTGGCCGCTCTGGCCCTCTTCGGCGCTTCCCTGGCCGCCCGCCGGGCCGGTGCTCAGGGGCTCGGCCGGACCTTGGGTCTCGCCGGGATGGGAGTGCTGGGCGGCAGCGCCTACCTCGGCGGGTATCTCACCTTCGCCCGGGGCGTCGGGGTCAACAACGCCTTCAACGAGGCGAAACCCACGGACTGGACGCCCGTGCTGGAAGAAGCCCAGCTCGCCGAGGGGAAGCCGGTCAGGGTCGAGGCCGGCGGCACCGCGATCCTGCTCTTCCGGACCGGTGGGCGCATCTTCGCCATCGGCAACCGCTGTACCCATGCCGGCGGCCCACTGGACGAGGGCGAGGTCGACCCCGAGGCGCTGTGCGTCACCTGCCCCTGGCATGGCAGCGTCTTCCGCCTCGAGGACGGCCAGGTCGTCCACGGCCCGGCCAGCGTCCCGGAGGCGGCCTACGACGTGCGCTCCGAGTCCGGGCGCATCGAGGTGCGGGTCCGTCACTGATGGCCGGCTGACGTAGGCGACCCGGGAACTCAGCCGGTCGTCAGCGCTGCGTCAGGTTCCCAGCGGGCTCTCAGAGAGTTCCCCGAATGAGCGCAGGACGGGCCCCGATGTTGGGGATATGCGCTCGCGGCCCCGTTGGGACACATGAAGGCGCCGGTCACCGCCGTCCGCCCGGCCGGCCCGCCGACGTCGCCTCCGGGCCGGCCGGCGCGCGACCGGTCCCCGGCCCGGCGGCCCGTCCCCCCGACCGCCGCGGCATGGTGGCGCGACGCGGCCGGATCGGCTGCGGTCGGCAGCGTCGTGGTGGTCGTCGCGCTGTGGCTCGGCCACCAGGGTCTCCAGGATCTCGTCGCCAGCGCGCCCGGTTCGGCCCTCACCTCGCTCGGCCGGCTGGCCGGGCTCGTCGCCGCCGACCTGCTGCTGGTGCAGGTGCTGCTGATGGCCCGCATCCCCTGGGTGGAGCGATCCTACGGACAGGACGCGCTGGCCCGCCGCCACCGCCTCCTTGGGTTCACCTCGTTTCTTCTCATGGTGGCCCATATCGCCCTCATCACCGCCGGCTACGCCGCCGCCGACCGCACCGGGCTCGCCGCCGAGGCCTGGGACTTCGTGGCCAACTACCCGGGCATGCTCCTGGCCACGGCCGGGACCGGGATGTTGGTCATGGTGGTGGTCACGTCGGTGCGGGCCGCCCGGCGCCGCCTGCGCTACGAGTCCTGGCACCTCCTGCACCTCTACGCCTACCTCGGCGTCGGGCTGGCGCTACCCCACCAGGTGTGGACCGGCACCGAGTTCACCGCCTCGCCGCTGGCCCGGGCCTATTGGTGGACGCTCTATGCCGCCGCCCTCGGGGCCGTCCTCGTCTTCCGGATCGGGCTGCCGGTGGCCGTGAACGTCCGCCACCGCCTCCGGGTGCGCAAGGTCGTGGCCGAAGGACGCGGCGTCGTGTCGGTGTACCTGGCCGGCCGGGCCCTCGACCGGCTGCCGGTGCGGGCCGGCCAGTTCTTCGTCTTCCGCTTCCTGGACGGCCCCGGTTGGTCCCGGGGGAACCCCTACTCGCTGTCGGCGGCGCCGACCCGGGACGGGCTGCGCATCACCGTCAAGGATCTCGGCCAGGGAAGTCGCCGCCTGGCCGGGCTCCGGGCCGGCACCCGGGTCCTGATCGAGGGACCCTACGGGCGCCTCACCGGGGAGGCCCGCCGGGGCCGAGGCGTCACCCTCGTGGCCTCCGGTATCGGGATCACCCCTTTGCGGGCCCTGATGGACGAATTCGGCGACCCTCGCGGGGCCGTCACCGTCATCTACCGGGCCGGCGCGCCGGAGGACTTCATCTTCCGGGACGAGATCGACCGCCTGGCCGCCGCCGGGGCGATCCGGGCCTTCTACGTCGCCGGCCGGCGGGCCACCTCCCGCCCGTCGTGGCTGCCGGAGACCGCGGCCCACCTCTCCGATGCCGTCGCCCTCCAGGAGCTGGTCCCGGGCATCGCCACCCAGGACGTGTTCATCTGCGGGCCCGATCCGTGGATGGAGGCGGTCCGGCGGGCCGCGCTCGAGGCGGGCGTCCCCGCCGACCAGGTCCACCTCGAACGGTTCGACTGGTGACCGTCGCCGGCCGGACCTCGAGGAGCTGACATGCGCCGCATCACGCTGTGGATGCTGTCCACGCTGTCGGGTCTGGTCCTTCTCGTGAGCTACCACACGAGCACGATGGGCGCCGCGGGAGGGCTCGCCGCGCAAGGGCCGGCCGCGACGGTACCGGCCGGGAGCGGCGGCGCCTCCGCCGTTTCCGGGTCGTCGACCACCTCCACGACGTTGAGAAGCGGATCGTCCCCGCCGTCGGGGAGCGCGTCGGCGCCCGCCGGAGCCGACACGGTGGTCAACGGGGCGGCCACGTCGACGCGGTGGGGCACCGTCCAGGTGCAGGTCCACGTCCGCAACGGCCAGATCGTCGACGTCGTCCCCCTGGCCGTGCCCGACAGCAATTCACGCGACTACCGGATCAACTCCTACGCCGTGCCCGTCCTGCGCGACGAGGCCCTCGCGGCCCAGAGCGCCAGTATTGACACCGTGAGCGGAGCCACAGTCACCAGCAACGGCTACATCCGGTCCCTCCAGTCGGCCCTCGACGCGGCCCACCTCGCCCGCTCGTGACCGGACCGCGTCCCGGGCGGGAGCCGGCCACGACCATTCCCCGGCGGGCCTGGGTGGAGCAGATCATGGGAATGCCGATCAGCGTGCACCTCCGGGGCGACTCCGTGGCCGGAAAGGCGGCGGAGGGCGCGGTGGCCGCCGTCTTCGCCGAACTGCGGGTGGTCGACGCCGTCTTCAGCACCTACCGGGACGACAGCGACGTCATGCGCCTCAACCGGAAGGAGGTCGACCTGGCCGGCTGCCACCCCGACGTGAGGGTGGTGGCCGACCTCTGCGGGACGGCCCGCCTCCGGACGGGCGGCGCCTTCGACCCCGAGCTGCCCGCCCCGACCGGCGGGACCTGGTTCGACCCGTCCGGTCTGGTGAAGGGCTGGGCTGTGGAGCGCGCCGCCGCCCACCTCGCTGCTCTGGGCGGCCCGGAGGGGCTCGACTTCTGCCTCAACGCCGGCGGCGACGTGATCGTCGGGACGGCGACGGACGAAACGCCGGCCTGGCGCGTCGGCATCGAGGACCCTTCCGACCTCGGCGGGATCCTGTGCGTCCTCCCGCTCCGGGGCGGCGGCGTGGCCACATCGGGCAGCGTGCATCGGGGGGCGCACATCGTCGACCCCCGCAACGGCGCGCCGGCGTCCTCGTTGCTGGCTGCCACCGTCACCGGTCCGTCCCTCATGTGGGCCGATGTGTACGCCACCGCGGCCGTGGTCCGGGGCGCCGACGCCCTGGAGTGGATCGACAGCCTCGCCGGCTACGAAGGCCTCGTCGTCACCGCCGACGGCCAGGCAACGGCCACACCGGGCCTCCGGCTGACGGCGCCCGGCCAGACGGCGATTGAAGCCACGTAGCCGCAAGCGCGCCTCGCTCGTGTGATCGCTTGGCGTCTGCGCCCGACGCGGCTGCCTCACCGGGCCTGCGTCTTCAGCAGGGCGCGATCCCACCGGTAGGTGGCAGCCAGTACGACGAGCGCCAGCACCTCGATGGCGAGCACCAGGGGGGCCTGCGGCGCCGGTTGGAGGCCGCGCTCCCGGAAGGAGAGGAACCCCACAGTACGGCTGGCCACGAAGGCGGCGAGGCTCGTCCCGGCCAGGAGCAGACCGGCCACGCGGACCAGGAGCTCTCGACGGACGGCGACGAGCACGGCGATGGTGAGGGAGCTCAGCGCGTTGAGCATGAACAGCGGTCCGATGGTGGGGATGTATCGGTAGCCGTGGCGGTAGAGGCACCAGTGGATCCATCCGCCGGCGGCGAGGAGGCCGGCCCCGGCCAGGGGTAGGGCGGCGGGCAGGCGGGGTCGGCTCGTCAGGGCGGTTCTCACGGCAGGTCCTGGTCGGTGAGGGCGAGTCCGTGGCGGCCGGGGACGAGGTGGGCCTGGCGAATTCCGAGGGCCTGGTGGAGCTGGTCAGCAGGGACAACGACCGGCTTGGGCGCCGGCCCGTCGCCGCCGTGGGGCAGCGGGTAGGCCGTCGGCGCCGCGGTGTGGAAGGTGATGTTGCCCTCCACCTTCTTCATGAGCTGGTGCACGTGGCCGTTGAGGACGGTGACCGAACCGAAGCGCCGCATGAACCCGAGGGCGGTGGTGGCGTCGTCGGTGCCCCAGCCCCAGTCGGGGTACATGGCGAAGAGCGGGATGTGGCTGAAGACCACCAGCGGCGTTTCGCTGCTGACCCGCTTGAGGTCGCCCTGCAGCCAGGCGAGCTGGTCGGGGCCGAGGTGGCCGAGCTTCTGGAGATTGATGGTGTTGACCAGGGCCACGAAGTGCGCTCCCCGATGGTCGAAGCTGAACCAACCGTCGCCCTGGGTGCCGGCCCCGAAGAACTGGCGGTATTTCTCGCCGGTGTCGTCGGTGGAGTCGTGCTCGCCGGGCAGGACCAGGACCTGGCCCGTCCGCAGCGTGGAGAGCATCTGCTTGACCTGGTCGAACTGCTCGTTGGTCGAGAAGTGCGTCAGGTCGCCGGTGTGGACGACGAAGTCGGGGCGGGCGGGAAGGGCGTTGACGAGGTCGAGGGCGCTCTGGAAGGTCTTGGTGACGTCAGGGTTGGCGGCGCCGGTGAAGCCGAT
>JAUZEX010000155.1 GCA_030838815.1 Actinomycetota bacterium | reverse complement strand
GCACCTCAACGAGCCGTTCAACCCGAAGCGGCCGCCGGGCCGGTCGCCGGGCATCCTCAACGCCCCGGTGCCGGTCGGGTACGTCTACGTCGCCGACCACAACGCCGACGTGTTCCGGCCCGCGCTGCACGACACGTTCCGGTTCCGCTACCGCCACCTGGCCGAGCTGCGCCAGAACCACACCTGGTTCGACCTGGCCAAGATGGCCAAGTACTCCAGCGCCTTCACCATTGGCGCGTTGCGGGGCAAGCGGCCGTTGCTCGACGACCCCTACGCCTCCCTGGCCGCACCCTGGATCGCCGAGGAGTTCGACGGGCAGGTCGCCCTGCTGGTCCGCCACCCGGCGGCCATGGTGGCGAGCTACCGCAAGCTGGGCTACCGGGCCCACTTCCGCCACTTCCTCGACCAGCCCCAGCTCATGGCCGACCACCTCGAGCCGTGGCGGGCCGAGATGGAGGCCCTGGTCGAGACCGACGACCGCGTCGGCCAGGTGGCCACCTTCTGGGCCATGCTGCACCGGGTTCTGGCCGACATGGCCGACCGCTCCGACCGGCTCCACGTCGTCCGCTACGAGGACCTCTGCGCCGACCCCGAAGGCGAGTACGAGCGCCTCTTCACCCGGATGGGCCTGGACTTCAACGCCGCCGCCCGGGCCGAGGTCGTGGCCGGAACCCAGGGGAATTCCAAGAACCAGTCGCACTCCTGGCGCGTCTCCCGCCACGGCGGCCTGTCCCGCACGGCCTTCCGGCCCATGGACTCCAAGGCCATGATCTGGGCCTGGAAGAAGACGATCTCCCCCGGGGAAGCGGCCCGCATCCGGGCCATCACCGGCCCGGTCGCCGACCGCTTCTACGGCGCCTCCGACTGGTCGGACTCCCTGCCCGCGGCGTAGCCGGCGTTTTCCCGACCGGCGTTCGTCGTCCGGCAAAGGCGCAGGTCACAGGCCCGACACCAACGCCGGGTTCGGTCGACGGCACCCTGGTAGACATCACGCCATGGTCTCGGACGCCTCTCCTCCCGCGCCCGTGGCCGGGCTGTTGCTGACCGGCGGAACCAGCCGGCGCATGGGGTCCGACAAGGCGCTCCTCGAGGTGGACGGGCAGCGGCTGGTCGACCGGGCCGTGAGCGCACTCACGGCCGTGGCCGACCCGGTGATCGAGGTGGGCCCCGGGTGGTCCGAACTGCGGGCGGTGCGGGAGGACCCGCCGGGCGGGGGGCCGCTGGCGGCCGTGGCGGCGGGGGCGGCCGCGCTGCGGGCGGCCGGGCACGACGGGCCGGTTCTGGTGCTGGCCGTCGACATGCCGCGGGTCGGCGTCGACCTCCTGCGGCTGCTGGCGGAGCGGCCCGGTCCGGCGACGGCGGTCCCCCGGGCCGACGGCCACCCACAGCCGCTGTGCGCCCGCTACGGCCCCGACGCCCTGGTCGCCGTCGACCGGCTGCTGGCCGCCGGGGGACGGTCGCTGCGGGGTCTGCTGGAGGCGATGGACACCCGGGGCGGGGTCGGCTGGGTCGAAGAGGAGGAGTGGGGTCGGGTGGCGGAGCCCGAGGCGCTGTCCGACGTCGACACGCCCGACGATCTCCGCCGCCTGCTGGACGGGCCATGATGGTTCCGATGCCATCGCCGCCCTCGTCCGCCGCCCCGTCACCGGAGCCGGCGCCCGTCCGCAAGACGGTCACCCCGACCCGGGCCGTGGCCTGGCGCGACGGGAAGGCCATCGACCGGCCGGAGCGGCTGGCCACCGAGGAACCCATGGAGATCCGGGCCGGCGGGCCGGGCCAGGAGCCGGCCAGCGTGGCGGTCACGATGCGCACGCCGGGCCACGACTTCGAGCTCGCCGTGGGCTTCCTGGCCGGCGAGGGCCTGATCCGCAGCCGGGACGAGGTCGCCTCGGTGCGGTACTGCGATCTCCCGCCCGACGAACCCCAGCTCTACAACGTCGTCTCGGTCTTCCTCACCCGGCCCTTCGAGCCGGCCGGCGCCGAACGGCGCTTCTACACCACGTCCAGCTGCGGCATCTGCGGCAAGGCGTCGCTCGACCAGGTCGAGGTGCACTGCGCCGCCATCCCGCCCGGCCCGCCCCTGCAGGCCTCGGTCGTGGTGTCGCTGCCCGACGCCCTGCGTGCGGCGCAACGCATCTTCGAGCAGACCGGCGGTCTCCACGCCGCCGGGCTCTTCGAACGGACCGGGCGGGTGATCGCCGTCCGGGAGGACGTCGGCCGTCACAACGCCGTCGACAAGCTCGTCGGACGGGCGCTGCTGGCCGGCGAGCTGCCGCTGTCCGACGGGGTGCTCATGGTGTCGGGGCGGGTCAGCTTCGAGCTCGTCCAGAAGGCGGCCGTGGCCGGCCTGCCCGTGCTGTGCGCCGTGTCGGCCCCCTCCAGCCTGGCCGTGGAGGCCGCCGCCCGCCTCGGGCTGGCCGTGGTCGGCTTCGTGCGGGGCCGGGGCTTCAACGTCTACTCCCACCCGGAGCGCCTCGACCTCGACGCCTGAGCGCACCTTCGGGTCAGGGCAGGAGCTTGTGCATCGTCTCCTGGTCGGCGGGGCCGTCGTAGGTGATATGGCCGTCGAAGAGGGCGATGGCCCGGCTGGCACGCTCCGCGATGTCGAGCCGGTGGGTCGACACGACGACCGCCGCGCCGCTGGCCGCCGCCTCGGACAGGAGGTCGGTGAGCACCTCCCGGCTCGGCGGGTCGAGGCCGTCGAAGGGCTCGTCGGCCAGGAGCAGCGAGAACGGGCGGGCGAGGCCGAGGGCGATCGACGTCTTCTGCCGCATCCCCTTGGAGAAGTGGGCCGGGAGGTCGTCGACCCGGTCGTCGAGCCCGAGGCGGGTGATGAGGTCGGCGGCCGGACGCTCCCAGTCCTCCACGCCGTGGAGCCGGGCGACGTACTCCAGGTGCTCCTCGAGGCTGAGGTCGTCGTAGAGGACGGGTTCGTCGCCGAGGTACGACGTGGACCCCCGGGCGGCGAGGGAGCCGGCCCGGGCGCCGCCGACGCGCACCTCCCCCTCCGACGGTTCGAGGAGACCGGCGACGCAGGCCAGCAGCGTCGACTTGCCGGCGCCGTTGGGCCCGACGAGAGCCACGAACTCGCCGCCGCGGACCTTGAGGTCCAGTTCGCCGAGCGCCGTCAGCGTGGCGTAGCGCCGGACGAGGCCGGTGATCTCGAGGACGGCCGGGGTTTTCTGGGTCATGCCTCGGGTACCGCCCGCTTCCGTTCGAAGTGCTGGCACAGCGCCCGCACGACGAGGATCGACAGGCCGACGAGGGCGATCCCGGACTGGACCACCGCCGGGGCGGGGGCGAACTTGTCGTGGAGCGCGGCCCGGCCGGCCAGGAGCGGCAGCCAGCCGGCCATGGCCAGGCCGGGGGCGAAGCCGAGCCGGGCCACCAGCACGGGGCCGGCGGCCTCCGGCACCGGGTAGCGGGACATGAGCTCGGCGGCGCTGACCGGTTCGAGGACCAGGCTGGCGGTGCCGCCGGCCACCGCCGCCGCCGTGGCCGGGATCACCGCCACCAGCATGGGCGCCGCCGGC
This sequence comes from Actinomycetota bacterium, assembly GCA_030838815.1. Taxonomy (GTDB): domain Bacteria; phylum Actinomycetota; class Acidimicrobiia; order IMCC26256; family BP-133; genus BP-133. Next base: position 1,598 of record JAUZEX010000155.1, on the reverse strand, counting down.
ACGCCGAGCACCGCGGTGGCGACGCCCACGCCGACGGCGGTGGCGACGGCCAGGACCGCCGTGGGGACGACCAACGAGGCGGTGGCGAGGCGGCCGGGCGGCACCGGAAAGCTGTCCCGCCGGGTCGGATGGTCCATCTCCTGGGCCAGCGGTTCGAGGGCGTCGAGAGCGGCCACGAACAGGGCCGCCCCCGCCACCACGACCAGCGGGGTCGTGCCCTTCCAGGCGCCGCCGGCGGCGAAACCGGCCACCACCCCGAGGCCAGTGACCCGCAGGATCCGGGTGACCGGCCACCGCAGCACGCTGTGCAGCCCCCGGCGGCGCACCGCAGCCGGCACTCCGTCCCGGTACCCGCCCCGGAGCAGCCCGCTGCGCTTCCGGTCGCCCGCTTCGCCGGCCGGACTCGAGGCGGCCGGGCCGGCGGCGCGCTTCCCGTCGCCCGATTTGCCGGCCGGGCCGGAGGCGGCGGGCCGGGCGGCCCGGCGGCGTGCCCCGTCCCCGAGCCGGATCCAGGGGCGGGCCCGGGGCTCCTCGGCGGCCAGGCGGCGCCGGAGGAGGATCACGGCCCGCAGGTCCTGCAGGCTGAGGGCGAAGCGGAGCTGGGCGGCGAGCCGGCCGCGGTGCTCGGCCGCTTCCAGCGACATGTGGCCGAGCCGGGCGGCGGCCGCGGCGAGGACGGCGACGCCCAGCGCCACCCCGACGACGATGGCGACGACCAGCGGACCCCCGCTGACGCTCCCTCCTCCAACTCCGCTCGGGAGGGGGCCCAGCCCGATGCGCCCCACCCGGGTCAGCGGCGAGGTGGCGGCCCCGGTGGCGACGTCGGCGGCCGACCAGGCGAGGAGGGCCGCCCCCGCCGCGCTGGCCGCCGGCCGGGTGAGCCGCACCCCGCAGGCCAGCAGGGCGGATCCGACCGACAGCACGGCGGCCAGGAGCCCGAAGGCGGCGTCGCCGCCGATCCAGCCCGCGAAGGGCCCCGGGAGGCGGTGGCCGGCCAGGTTGCCCACCACCGCTCCGACGCACAGCCCGACGAAGGCCGCCGAGCGCACCTGGTGCAGCGCCGGCGCCCGCAGCGCCAGCCGGCGACCGATGGGGGCGAGGAGCACGATCCGGACGTCGGCCGCCTCCAGCGACAGGGGTCCGCCCCGGCTCCCCGACCGCAGCCCGAGGGCCACCAGATAGGCCACCACCAGCCCGAGCACGGCGGCGCCGTGGTGGCGGATGTCGGCCACACCGCCCTTCTCGGCGGTGGCGTCGGAGACCTTGGAGACCGACAGCCAGATCACCGCCGCCCCCGACAGGACGGTCACGTAGACCCGGTAGAGGGTCTCGACCCAGTCGACCTCGTCGCGGTGCCGGTGGTGGCGGGCCCGGCGGAGGTCGCGCAGGGCGAGCGCCGGACTGGCGGCGTCCACCACTGTTCCTCCTCCTCGAGACCTGTCGACAGAACCGGCGGTTGACGCTAGCCCGCCCGCCCCGCCGACACGCACCGCCCTCGACAAATCGCCCCAAAAGCCGCGGTCTATTTGATGTTTTGCGGGAGCGTCATTTGGGCTGGGCCGGCCGTTCGGCCCCGGGTCGGTCAGCGTTCATGCCTG
>JAUZEX010000116.1 GCA_030838815.1 Actinomycetota bacterium | reverse complement strand
CTGCCGGTGGTGGTCGACGCCGTCGCCGCCATCGACGCCACCATCGGCGCCGGAGGGGGCGGCCGCGCTGGCGACGGGGGGCGCGGAGCGGTCGTCCACGACGCCGCCCCGGACAACGTCTACCTCCGCCGCCGATTCGAGGCCGGCGACCCTGAAGGCGCCCTGGCCGCCTCCCACCTCGTCGTCGAGCGGGCCTACCGCACCAACCGCCAGGGCGGGGTGCCGATCGAGGGCCGGGCGGCGGTGGCGTCGTGGGACGACTCCGACCGCGCCCTCACCCTGTGGAGCGGCACCCAGATCCCGCACCTGGCCCGCCACGCGCTGGCCGTCCTTCTGGGTATGGGCGAGCACCGCATCCGGGTCGTCGCCCCCGACGTGGGCGGCGGCTTCGGCGTGAAGGCGTCGCTCTATCCCGAGGAGGTGGCGCTGTGCCTGCTGGCCCGGCGCCTCCGGCGGCCCGTCAAGTGGGTGGAGCAGCGTTCCGAGCACATGGTGGCCGCCCACCACGCCCGGGACCACGCCTACCGGGTGACGGCCGGCTTCGAAGCCGACGGGCGCCTCACCGCCCTCGTGGCCGACGCCGTCTGCAACGCCGGCGCCTACTCCGTCTACCCCTGGACGGCGGGGCTCGAGCCGCTCATGGCCGGCGGCCTCCTGGCCGGCCCCTACCGGGTCGAGCACTACCGCTGCGACGTCACCGGTGTGGCCACCAACACCGCTCCGGCCGGCCCTTACCGGGGGGTGGCCCGCCCGGCCACGGTGTACGTGATGGACCGGCTGCTCGACACCGCCGCCGCCCGCCTCGGCCTCGATCCGGTGGAGATCCGCCGGGTCAACCTGATCACCCCTGAGGAGATCCCCTACCGGGCCGCCACCCGGCTCGTGCACGACTCCCGCACCTACGGCACCTGCCTCGACGCGGTGCTCAAACGCCTTGACTACCAAGGGTTCCGGGCCGAACAGGCCGCGGCCCGGGCCGGCGGCCGCCTCCTCGGCGTGGGACTCTCCGTCTACAACGAGCTGACCGGCCTCGGCCGGGGCGCATCAGCGGGGCCCCGCATGTCGTTCCGCACCGGGCACGAGGTCGTGACCGTGCGGCTCGACCCCCTCGGCGGGGTGACGGTGCTGACCGGCGCCTCCTCCCAGGGCCAGGGCATCGAGACGACCTTCGCCCAGATCGCCGCCGACACGCTCGGGGTCGGCTACGACGACGTCGAGGTCCGCCTCGGAGACACCGCGGCCGGCGGATTCGGGTTCGGAGCCTTCTCGTCCCGCCAGGGGGTCATCGGCGGCGGCGCCGTGCTGCGGGCCACCGAGGCGGTGCGGGAGAAGGTGCTGCGCATCGCCGCCCACCTCCTCGAGGCGGCCCCCTCCGACCTCACCATCGAGGACGGCGAGGTCCGGGCGGTCGACGCCCCGTCCCGATCGGTGACGGTGGCCACCGTGGCCCGGGTGGCCTACCTGGAGTCGCAGCGCCTGCCCGACGGCGAGGAGCCCGGTCTCGAGGCGACCCGCAGCTACGACCCGATGCGGGGCACGTTCGCCGCCGGCGCCCAGGCGGCGGTGGTGGAGGTCGACCCCGAGACGGGGGCGGTGGCGTTGCGGCGCTTCGTGTGCGTGGAGGACGCCGGGCGGGTCTACCACCCCGGCATCGTCGAGGGGCAGATGGCCGGGGCCGTGGCCCAGGGCATCGCGGGGGCCCTGTTCGAACACCACGTCTACGACGACGACGGGCAGCTGCGGACGGCGACGCTGGCCGATTACCTCATGCCGTCGGCCGCCGAGTTCTGCCCGCTCGAGCTCGATCACCTCGAGGACCCGGCCGACAACGCCACCGGGGCCCGCGGCGTCGGCGAAGGCGGCACCCTCGGGGCGGCGGCGGCGCTGGCCAACGCCGTCTCCGATGCCCTCGGCGTCGACGTCGACGAGCTCCCGCTCAGCCCGGCGGTCGTCTTCCGGGCCGCCCAGCGCCGGGCGGCTCAGGTCACAGGCGCGAGTACTGCTCCTCGGCCAGCGACGTGACGAGGGACTGGAGGCCGGCCGCCGATGTGCCGTTCACGACGACCTGGGCGGAGTAGGGGCCCTTCACGAACGTCACCGTGGCGGTGGCGAAGGACGGGTCGGAGCCGTTGACCCCGATGGCACCGGCGATGCCGGGCACGGTGAAGGTGGTGATCGACACCCCGGCCGTCTGGGCCCCGGCGTCGGCCGTCACCCGCTTCGTGTAGTCCACGGCGCCGGCGTTGTCGGCGAACTGGTAGACGTAGGACACGATCTGGTCGTTCTCGCTGCGGGCCCACTCCCGCTGGTAGCCCCGAACGAACCGGTCCCGGGTGAAGACGTCGCGGGCGTCGTCCTCGCCGTCGTCGGCGACGGCCTTGTCCAGGTCGGACGGGCCGGTGTCGTCCACGCTGTCGGGCTGGACGGTGTAGCCCGCCGGCACCGTGATGTCGAGGGCCTTCGACAGCTCCGCTGGGGTGCGCGCCCCCTTGATCTGCGGCGCGCTGGTCGTGGTGGTGTCGGACACCCGGCCGTTGGCCGTCGTCGCGGGCTTGCCGCCGCCGCCGGTGCAGGCGGCCAGCGTGAAGGTGGCGACGACGGCGAGCGCCGCCCGGCGGGGACGGGGCACAGGCTTCTCCTAGCAACACAGGTCGGGCGCCGCGACTCGCGGGCCCCACATATGTCTCGGCCTGTGTCACCCCGTCCCTTGAGGACTATTTCGCGCCGGCCCCCTTATTGCGACCGTGGCCGTTGCCGTTGTAGCGCTCGCCGTGGGGGTCGGCGGCGGCGTAGGACGACATCGTGTAGGCCAGGGTCCGCCCGGGGCCCTCGGTGCGGGCAAGGCGGAAGCCGGGCTCGTTCTTCGGCCGGTTGACGATGAAGGCCAGCGCCGTCGTCTGGCGGCCGAGCCTGGCGTCGTAGGCGGAGAGCCGGATGTACTGGTCGGGGTAGGTCTGCCGGCAGCGGTTGACCTCGCCCACCACCGCTTCGACGTCGTGGATGTCGAAGTACGGCAGGCCCCACATCTCCCAGTACACGTTCCGTGGATGCGGGTCGTCGGTGTACTCCACCGCCAGCGCCCACCCGTTGTCGACCGAGTAGCGGATCTGGGCCGCGATCTCCTCGTCGGTGAAGTCGGGCAGATAGGAGAACGTTCCCTGGGTCAGGCGCATGTCGTGGATCTCCTCAGTCGGTCGGTTCAAAATCGGAATCGGA
>JAUZEX010000108.1 GCA_030838815.1 Actinomycetota bacterium | reverse complement strand
TACGGCCTGTTTTCGCTGGACCAGGCACTGCAGTGCGGCATGAACCGGACGACGGTCTACCGGAGGGTCCGGCTGGGCCGGTACGACCTCGAATTTCCCGGAGTCTTCTCATTCGCCGGGGTACCCGCGTCGTGGGAGCGCACCGTGCTCGCGGCCTGTCTGGCGGCGGGCGACGGGGCGGTGGCGTCGCATCGCACCGCAGCCCGGATCTGGGGACTCGTGCCTCCCGGCGATGACATCGTCGAGATCACCGTCCCCCGCTCCAGGCGGCTCCGGCCGAAGCGCGTGACCATTCATCGGCTGGCGGATCTCACGGTCGCGCAAACCACGGTCCGCCGGCGGATCCCGGTCACCAACCCGTTGCGGACGATTGTGGACCTGGCGGCGGTCCTAGCGGCCGAGGACGTGGAGGACGCCATCGACACCGGACTCGCCCCACCGTCGCTGTTCTCGATCCGCGCCATCGAGGCCACCCGCGACGAGCTCTCCAAACAGGGCCGGCATGGCACGGGGGTGCTCGCCGCGATCCTCGACGAGCGGGCACTCGGGAACGCGGTCAACGACTCCAAGCTCGAATCATGCATGGCCCGGTTGCTCCGGAGGGCCGGCCTGCCAGCGGCGAGGTTCCATCACGTCATCAGGACGCCGGCGGGTGTGTTCCTCGCCGAGGTCGACTTTGCCTATCCGGAGGTCCGGCTCGCCATCGAGGTTGACGGGTTCGAGAAGCACGGCACGCCGAGAGCCATGGCGAAGGACTTCGTGCGCCAGAACGGGCTCGTCCCCTACGGGTGGCACGTGCTGCGGTTCACGTGGCGGCAGGTCGTGCGGGAGCCGGAGATGGTCGCCCGCACCATCGCCGCTTCGCTGGCCGGGCTCGCGGCGGCCTGACGGCGATCGCCGGGAGGCGTCAGGAGGGGGCGGCCGGTTCGGTGGGCACGGGTCAGGGCGGGGGGAGGCCGGCCAGGGTGCGGGCCCGGAGGAAGATCCCGTCCAGCATCGGCTCGGTCAGCTTGCCGGTGAAGGTGTTCTGCTGGCTGGGGTGGAAGGAACACAGCACGACCGGGCCGCCGGTGGGGACCTCGACGCCGTGGCCGAACCGGGGGCGGGGGGCGGGCAGGGCAATGCCGAGCTGGCGCAGCACGCGCCACACCGCCTCGTAGGCGAAGGAGCCGAGGACCACGATGACGGCGGGCCGGAGGACGGCCAGCTCCCGGACCAGGTAGCCGGCGCAGGTGTCGCGCTCCTCGATGGTCGGTTTGTTGGCCGGGGGAGCGCAGCGCACAGCGGCCGTCACCCAGGCGCCGATGAGCTGCAGGCCGTCGTCGGCCGAGACGGAGTCCGGCTGGTTGGCCAGACTGGCCCGGTGCATGGCCCGGAACAGCCAGTCGCCCGACCGGTCGCCGGTGAACACCCGGCCGGTTCGGTTGCCGCCGTGGGCGGCGGGGGCCAGGCCGGCCACGACCACCCGGGCCGCCGGATCGCCGAAGCCGGGGATCGGGCGGCCCCAGTAGACCTCGTCCCGGTAGGACGACCGGGGGTTGGCGGCCACCTCCTCCCGCCAGGCCACCAGGCGGGGGCAGCGCCGGCACTCGACGACTTCGGCCGTGACCGCCGCCAGGGCCTTCGCTGCCGATGGACCGTCCGGTGCCGTCGGCGGCGGGGAGCGGCGGCCGCCGGTCCGGTCACCGCCGGTCCGGTCACCGCCGGTCCGGTCACCGCCGGTCCGGTCACCGCCGGTCCGGTCACCGCCGGTCCGGTCACCGCCGGTCCGACGGCGGCCGGCGGGCTGGGCGCCCGGCGGGGTCACTCGTCGGCCGAAGACGGCGCGGGGGGCGGGGACGGCGTGGGCGATGCCGACGGAGGCATGGCCATCAGCGGGACGGGCGGGGTCTCGATCTGCTCCCGCTCGAACACCTGCCGGAGGATCCGGCGCATGCGCCGCTCGATGGGCTTGGAATCGGTCCCGGGCCGCAGCTTCGTTGTGACACGCACGACGTACTGGTGATCCTGGAAGGCCGTGACGCCGGCCACCTTGGGCGGATCCATCAGATGCTCGGCGATCTCCTCGTCGGAGCCGACCTCGGCGCAGTACCGCTCCAGCACGTCGAGGGCCCGTTCGACGGGGGTGGTGTAGGCGATGCCGGCGTCGATGGCGACCAGCGACCATCCCTTGGACTTGTTCGTGACCAGCCGGACGTCGCCCGACGGGACGATGTGGACGTCGCCGTTGGTGGCCCGCAGCGTCGTCGTCCGCAACGTGACCCGCTCGACGACGCCCGTCACGCCGCTGACCGTGATCTCGTCGCCGATCGTGTACTGGCCCTCGGCCAGGAGGAACAGACCGTTGAGGAGATCCTTGACCATTGTCTGGGCGCCGAAGCCGACGGCGAAGCCCAGCACCCCGGCCGACGCCAGCAGGGCGCCGGTGTTGACCCCGAGCACCGACAGCGCGCTCATCCCGCCGATGGCGACGACGAGGGCCACGGCCAGGTAGTTGAGGACGTCGAACAGCGCCGTCAGCCGCCCGGCCTCGCCGGGCCGCACGACGAGGCGCGTCTTCTCCAGCCGGCGCTGCACTCGGTGGAGGGCGTAGCGCACGAGGCGCACGACGATGACGGTGCCCAGCGTGATCAGCACCAGGCGGAGCCCGTCGTCGCGGGCGAAACGGGAGAGGGTGTCGCCGATGCGCTGCATCCGCGAGCGCTCGGCGGCGGGAAGCGTCAGGGCGCCGAAACCGATCCGCAACGGCGTCCAGAGGGCGTTCACGAAGGTCAAGGTTAAAAGGCTCGTGAGGCCGGGTGGCTCATGGTGCGGCGGCGGAGAATACTGGCCCGGTGATCGACCTGGAGCCGGCGGGGAGACGCCGAGCGGAACGACAGGCCACCACGACGGGGGCGAAGCAGGTGGCCGTCGTCCTCGCCACGATGGCCGCCCTCGTCCTCGTCGGCGGCGCCATGGCCGGACGGGGCGCCACCGAGCGGCCCCGCCACCGCCTGCTGTTCGACGAGCCCGCCCCCGCCGCCGGCACCAGCGGTGCGGCCGCCTCGAGCGCCGGGGCGGGCGAGTCGGCCGTCGCCGCCGGCCCCGCCGAGCCCATCCGGCCGCCGCACCACATCCCCGACGGCTGGACGTGGCGGGAGGTCGGACCGCTGTCGGCCCGGCAGGGCAACGTGGCGGTGTGGACGGGCGCGCAGGTCCTCTACTGGGGCGGCGACCGGCCGGGCCGCCCCCCCGAGGGCGCGGCGTACGACCCGAAGGCCGACCGCTGGCGTCGCCTCAGCCGGTCACCGCTCACGAACCGCGCCGGCGCCGCCGCCGTCTGGACGGGTCGGGAGATGGTCGTCTTCGGCGGGATGAACGGCGCAGGCGGCCAGAGCGACGGTGCCGCCTACGACCCGGTGACCGATCATTGGCGGATGATCGCCGACGGGCCCCTGTCCGGCCGGGTGCCGCTGGCCTCGGCCTGGACCGGCACGGAGATGCTCATCGTCGGCGCCCGGGGCGCCGGCCTCTACGACGGAATCAAGGATGCCGCCGCCTACGACCCCGTCCACGACAGCTGGCGCGACCTGCCCGCCCTGCCCATGCAGATCAACAACGGCGCCTCGGTCTGGACCGGGTCGGAACTCATCGTCTACGGCGCCTTCCTCGACCGCCAGCGGGGCGTGCAGGCGGCTGACGACCGGGCCCGGGGGGCGGCACTCGACCCGGCGGCCGGCCACTGGCGCGACCTCGCCTCGCCGCCGCTGTCGGGCCAGGCGATCACCCTCGCCTGGGACGGGACGGAGACGATCGGCTGGGACCACGACCTCAGCTCCGCCGCCTACGACGCCGGCGCCGACACCTGGCGGCCACTCCCCGACCTTCCCCTCGAGGCCCGGGACTGCCTGCCGCAGGGGACGGCGGCCGGCGCGGTCGTCTTCGCCACCCACTGCGGACAGGCCGCCGTGTTCGACCCCCGCCGCCGGGCCTGGCAGGAGCTGCCGGCCCCGGCGACGGCGGTGGACCCGCCGGTCTGGACCGGCGACGGGCTCGTGGAGTGGCTGGGGCCGTCGGGCCGGGCCGGCGACGGCACCTGGTTCCGGCCCCTGGCGCCCTGAGGCCGAATAGCCTGCTCGGCCAGCATGCGGATCCTGTTGATCGTCAACGCCACCGCGTCGTCGGTGACCGCCCGGGCCCGGGTGGTCATCGCCAAGGCCCTGGCCGCCGACCACGATCTCACCGTGGCCGAGACCACCCGCCGCGGCCACGCCGAGCGCCTGGCCCACGGCGCGGCCAACGACGGCTTCGACGTGGTGGTGGCCATGGGCGGCGACGGGACGCTCAACGAGGCGGCCAACGGGCTGGCCGGCACCGACACCGCCCTCGCCCCGCTGCCCGGCGGCTCGACCAACGTCTTCGCCCGCACCATCGGGATCGCCCGCGACCCGCTGGAAGCGACCGGGCAGCTGCTGGCCTCCCTCCACCGCTACTCCTACCGCCGGATCGGCGTCGGATGCGTCAACGGCCGCCGCTTCTTGTTCCACACCGGCCTCGGCTTCGACGCCGCCGTCGTCGCCCAGGTCGAGCGGCGCAACGAGCTGAAGCGCTACGCCGGCCATCCGCTGTTCGTGGCCAGCGCCTTCGTCACCTGGTTCCGCCACTACGACCACCAGCGGCCCCACTTCGCCATCCAGATCGGCGACGAGCTCATCGACGGCTGCTACTTCGCCATCGTCTCCAAGACGAGCCCCTACACCTTCCTCGGCCCCCGGCCGGTGGTGGTGGCGCCCGAGGCGGGGCTCGATTCCCGGCTGTCGGTCACGGCCTTCCGCACGCTGCGCTTCGCGCCGGTGATGGCCGCCATCGCCTCGGCGCTGGGGTCGGGAAAGGTGCTGCGGCGCCACCCGAGCCTCGTCCACCATGCCGGCGTGGACGCGCTGACCGTCCTCGGCAGCAGCCCATTCCCCTACCAGGTCGACGGCGACCACCTCGGCGACGTCGACCGGCTCGACTTCACCTACGAGGAGGACGCCCTGACGATCGTCGTCCCCTAGTGGGCGAGGATCCGGTAGACACGCCGGGATTCGGCCAGCATCACGACATCGCAGGACCCGACGGGGAAGAAGTCTCCCGCTTCGACGTTGTCGCCCCGGAAGGTGACCTTGCCGTAGGCCGGCCACTTCCCCACGAAGTCCTCCAGGTGGCTGCCGGGGCCGCGCCCCTCGTAGACCACCATGCTCTGATGGTCGGAGGCGATCAGGGCGCTGTGGTCGGGCGACGCCCGCAGCATCGAGATGCGGGGCTCACCCGGGAGATCGCCGACGTAGGCGGGCCAATGCGTGCCCGGCCCGTCGAGCGTGGCGAAACGGAACAGCCGCGTCGGGCTGCTCTTGGTGGCCAGGATCAGGTGGTCGTCGAACCAGATGCTCGCTTCCGTGTTTTGGAAACCGACGCCGCCCGGATACTGGTACCGGTGCCGCGACAGCAGCGGCGCGGTGGTGGCGTGGTCCGGGTCCGGCTCGAGAACCTCGTAGATGTAGGGGTCCCGGTGGCTCTGCATGCTCTCCACGATCCACAACCGGCCCCGGCCGTCCGCCCCGCGGGAGTAGGCGATGTCCTCCCAGTCGGTGTTCTCGGCGCCGAGGACCCTGACCTCCCGCACAACCGGCCGCCCCTTGTTGATCCGGAGCGAGTAGATGCTCGGCGGGTGGCCAGAGTCGCGGATAATCCATACGACGCCGGCATGCAACCACGACGCCGCCAGACCCGACGCCTCGCTGAGGCCGTGGGACAGGGAGGAGAGATCCTGGACGTGCGTGCTGGGCGGCCTGCAGTGACTGCGGCCCGCCGCCGCCACCGGCGGCGTCAGAATCGGCGAGAGGAGAAGAAGAACGCCGGCCAGGGGGACGACGCCCCGTCTTTTCATGGCGCGGAACCTACGTTCGGGATCTGACACCGCATGACCGGGCAACCAAGTTCTGGCAACCGGAACGTGAACCCTGGTGCGCCCGAAAGGCGCTACTGACGCTCCACGCGGGGGGCGTTGGCGATCGGGACCCGAAGGTGCACCCGGGTGCCGCCGTCGGTCTTCATCGTGATCTCGCCTGCCAACTCGCTCTGGACGAGCGTGCGGACGATCGACAGGCCAAGCCCCGACGCCGTCTCGGGCGAGAACCCGGGCGGAAGCCCCACGCCGTTGTCGACCACGTCGACCACGGCCTCGTCGTCCTCCCGGACCAAGCGGACCGTGACCCAGCCCTCGCGCGTTTCGCCCGACCCGTTGTCGGGGAAGCCGTGCTCGACGGCGTTCTGCAGCAGCTCGGTCAGCACCACCGCCAACGGGGTGGCGACCTCGGCCGGGAGGTCGCCGGGGTCGCCCTCGACGACGAACCGGATGTGACGGTCGGGCGAGATCAGCCCGTCCTCCACCACCCGCACCAGCGGCCGGATGATCTCCCCGAAGGGCACGGTGTTGCCAGCCTCGTAGGCCAGCGTCTCGTGGACCAGGGCGATCGACCGGATGCGGCGCACCGACTCCTCCAGCGCCTGCTTGGCCTCCGGCGACGACAGCCGCCGGCCCTGGAGCCGCAGCAGCGAGGCGATCGTCTGCAGGTTGTTCTTCACCCGGTGGTGGATCTCCCGGATGGTGGCGTCCTTGGACAGGAGCATCCGGTCCCGGCGGCGGAGCTCCGACACGTCCCGCATCAGCAGCAGCGCGCCGTTGGGCGTGCCGTCCTCGAGGAGCGGGATCACCTGGAGGAGGATCGAGGTGTCGCCCCACTCCAGCTCCTCGGTGACCGGGGCGGCGGCGGCGAAGGCGGTGCGCACGGCGTCGTCGTCGAGGCCGACGTCGGAGAGCCGCTGGCCCTGGGCGTTGGCGTGGATGCCCATGCGGTGGAGCGAACTGACTGCGTTCGGACTGGCGTATCGGACGACCGAGTCGGTGTCGAGGAAGAGGACACCGTCGCCGACCCGGGGCGACTCCTCCGGCACCAGCGCCCCGCCCTTGAACGGGAACGTGCCCTCGTAGAGCATTCGGGCGAAGCGGTCGAAGATCTCGAAGTAGACGCGCTCGAGCTCCCCCAGCCGCCGCCCCGTTGTCGTCGCCGCCTCCCGGGTGAGGAGGGCGACGACCTTGCCCCCGTGGCGGACGGGGATGGCCTGCACGTTGGCCCGCTCGCCGGTCTGGCCGATCACAGCCGCGTCGCCGACGCCGATCTCGCCGATCCGCCACACGCGGGCGATCAGCGGCCGCTCGACCTCGTCGACGATCGTGCCGACCATGTCGTCGCGGTAGAGCGTCTGGTCGGTGGTCGGCCGCACCTGGGCCAGCACGACGAACCGGTGGCCCTCCTCGCCGGCGACGGGGGCGAGCAGCAGGAGGTCGGCGAAGCAGAGGTCGGCCAGCATCCCCCAGGCGGCCGCCAGCCGCTGCAGGTGGACGGCGTCGTCGGTGGTGAGCCGGGTGTGGGACCGGGCCAGCTCGACGAGGGTCGCCATCGATCCTCAGACGGCCCTGGGGGATGGGTGACGCCGCTCGAAGCCGGACAGCTCGGTGTAGCCGGCGCCATCCAGCAGAAGGCGGAGGCGGTCGACCCCGTCGGCCACCAGAGCCAGCTCGTGGGCGTCGGACGCCGTGGTCACCGGGACGCCGGCGGCCCGGAAGCGGGCCAGCAGGCCGGGGGCGGGATAGGCCTCGGCGGCCGGCTTGCGCCAGCCGGCACTGGAGACCTCGGCCGCCACTCCGTTCTCGGCCGCCGCCTTGGCCAGGCGGTCCCACCACGGCGCCAGATCGCCGGCGGGGACGATGCCGGCCACCTTGGCCAGGTCGGGGTGGGCCAGGACGTCGGCGGTGCGGGTGGCGGCCAGCTCCTCGATGGCGGCGACGTAGGCGTCCCACACCGCCTCGACCTCGCGCCGTTCCCACTGCTCGTCGACGGCGGGATCGCCCATCTGGTCGAAGCCCCAGGCGCCGAGCCAGTGCACCGAACCGAGCAGGAGGTCGAAGGGCCAGCCGGCCAGCAGGTCGGCCACCTCGCCCATCCGGCCCGGGTAGTAGTCGACCTCGAGCCCGAGCCGGATCGGTATGGGCGGGCCGTCACCATTCGCGCCGGCGTCCGCCGCTCCGACCACGGCGGCGCAGTATTCCTCGAGGTCGCCGGTGGCGTGCTCGGACCAGTAGGCGGCAGTCTGGGACCGGAGGCGGCCGTCAGGGTCGGCATCCCACCAGCCGGCCAGGAGCCGGTCGGCCGCTCGGAAGCGGAAGAGGTGCTCGGTGATGCAGATCTCCTCCACCCCCCGGGCGGCGGCGGCCCCCGCGTAGGCGCGCACCGACTCCGCCCGGTAGGGCCCGTCCTCCCCATGACGGAGCAGATGTAGGTGGTAGTCGAGCACTTGCTACAAGATGGTAACGGACGGAGGCGAACCGGTCCGGGGTCATAAACGCTGATCCCGCAAGGGATCCGCCGCTGCTCAGGGCGGGGGGCGCCGTTCGGCACGCTCGAGGCAGTCGGCCACGAGGGCCGGGAGGTCGTAGCCGGCTTCCGCCTCGTCGAGCTCGGCGGCGCGTGCGTGGGTGGCCGGATCGCGGGGCTCGAAGAGCGTGCAGCAGTCCTGGTGGGCTTCGGCCGACACGTCGTACGTGCCGACCCGGCGGGCCTCGTCGATGATCTCCACCTTGTCGGTGCCGACGAGCGGCCGCAGCAGCGGCAGGGTGGCGACGGCGCCGACGGCGGCCATGTTCTCCAGCGTCTGGGAGGCGACCTGGCCGAGGCTCTCGCCCGTCACCACCGCCAGGGCGCCGACCCGGGCCGCCAGCCCCTCGGCCACCCGGAGCATGAGCCGTCGATAGAGCAGGACCCGCAGCGACGACGGAGCCGAGAGCGTGATCTCCCGCTGGGCCTCGCCCATCGGCACCGACCACCACGGCCGGCGATAGCCCCACCGCCCCAGCACCTCGATCAGCTGGGTCACCTTCTGCTCCGACGACCGGTCGGTGAACGGCTGCCCGTGGAAGTGGACGGCGACGGGGTCGGCGCCGCGGCGCATCATCCGCCAGGTCGACACCGGCGAGTCGATACCCGCCGACAACAGCGTGATCACCGGCCCCGCCGTCCCCACGGGGAGGCCGCCCGGGCCCGGGACCTTGGCCGCCGAGATGTAGGCCTTGTCGTGGACGATCTCGATCCGCACCGACACATCGGGCCGGCGCAGATCGACCCGCTTCGACAGGCCGAGGCGGATGGCGTCCCCGACCGTCTCGTTGACCACCTGGCTGGTGGTGGCGAAGGTCGTCCGGGCCCGGCGGGCCCGGACCTCGAAGGTCTCGAAGGGGGTGAGGCGATCGGCGTCCCGGGCGACGTCGACGGCGGTGGCGACGATGGCGTCGAGGTCGGCCCGGGCCACGAGCACCGGGGCGACGTTGGCCACGCCGAAGACGCGGGTGACCCTCTCGAGGGCGTCGGGCTTCGGTTCGAGGATCTCGACCCGCCCGCTCACGAGGCGCACTCTGGCCGCCGAGTCGCCCAGCGCCCGCTTGAGGTTGTCGCGCAGGGCCCGCTCGAAGCGGGGGCGGTTTCGGCCCTTGAGCCCGATCTCGTGGTAGTGGGCGAGGAGAAGGTCGGGATTCATCCGGGGAACACCCCCGAACCCCCGGGCCAGAGCTCGGCCAGCAATTCGTCGGTGGTGACGACCCGCACGCCCTGCTTGCGCCAGTCGTCGAGCAGGTCGGCGCCCCGGGCGGGGTCGAGGGCGGCCACGGCGTCCTCCACCACCACGATCTCGAACCCTCCGCCCTGGGCCAGCATCCCCTCGACGGCGTACCGGTCACAGACCTCCAGGGCCACGCCGTAGACCACGACCCGGTCGGGGGCGAGCGCGCCCAGCAGGGGGGCGGCGGCCGGATTGGAGAAGACGTCGAACCGGTTCTTGCGCAGCACGATCTCCGCCGCCCCGGCGGCGGCCGTCACGTCGAGACCTCTCCCGTCGGGGGGGATGTCGAGCGCCCCTGCCGGGGCCGCCGTCTCCGGCAGTCGGGCCGCGCCGGGCGTGCCCCGCAGGCAGTGGGGCGGGAACGTGTGGACGAAGTCGGGATCGTCGGCGATCTCGGGGTCGTGGCGGTCGTGGTCGTCCGCGGTGTGGACGATCGTGAGCCGCTGCGCCCGGGCGGCGGCCGTGAGCCGGCCCAGGTTGGGCCGGATCGCCTCCGCCCCCGGCACCGGCAGCGCACCGTCGGAGAACATGAAGTCGGCCTGTGTGTCGACGTCCCAGAAGATCGTGCCGCCCGCCATGGCCAGCATTGTCGCGCCCTCAGGCGAACAGACACTCCCCGAGCCGGGCCAGACCCCGCAGGTCGTGGATGTCCTCCTCGAAGGCCGGCA
>JAUZEX010000098.1 GCA_030838815.1 Actinomycetota bacterium | reverse complement strand
CACCAACGGCTGGGCCCGCGTCGCCGTCCTCCTCGACGTCGAAGGGGCGGGGGACACCTTCCCGCCCTACGCCGGGAACCTCGACATCATGACCGCCGCCGCCACCCGGGTCGGCGAGCGGATCGCCACTGGCTTTTCGGGGGACACCCCCGCACCCCCGGGCATGGAGGTGCTGGTCTGATGCCGTTCTCTGCGGAACTCGACGTGCGGATCACCGACTCCTGCCTGCGGGACGGGTCCCACGCCAAGCGGCACCAGTTCACCGAGGCGGAGGTGCGGGCCATCGTCACCGCCCTCGACGGTGCCGGTGTGCCGGTCATCGAGGTCTCCCATGGGGACGGGCTGGCCGGCTCCTCCTTCACCTATGGGTTCTCCGGCACCGACGAGCGGAAGCTGGTCGCGGCGGCCGTGGACAGCGCGGCAACGGCCAAGATCGCCGTCCTCATGCTGCCCGGCGTGGCGGTGAAGGACGACATCACCGCCGCCCGGGACCTCGGCGCCTCCGTCTGTCGCATCGCCACCCACTGCACCGAGGCCGACATCTCCGTGCAGCACTTCGAGATGGCCCGGAATCTCGGCCTCGAGACGGTCGGGTTCCTGATGATGGCCCACTCCCAGCCGCCGGAGTTCCTGGCCAAGCAGGCCCGGGTCATGGCCGACGCCGGCTGCCAGTGCGTCTACGTCGTCGACTCGGCCGGGGCCATGGTCCTCGACCAAGCGGCCGACCGGGTCGCCGCGCTCGTGGCCGAGCTCCGCGTCGACGCCGAGGTCGGCTTCCACGGCCACGAGAACCTCGGCCTCGGCGTGGCCAATACGATCCTGGCCATCCGGGCCGGCGCCACCCAGGCCGACGGCTGCACCCGGCGCTTCGGCGCCGGTGCGGGCAACACGCCGACCGAGGCGTTGGTGGCGGTGTGCGACCGGCTCGGCATCCGCACCGGCGTCGACACCTACGGCATGTTCGACGCCGCCGAGGACGTCGTGCTCCCCGTCATGGACGAGGAGTGCAAGCTCGACCGCATGGCCCTCGTCATGGGCTACGCCGGGGTGTACTCCAGCTTCTTGAAGCACGCCTACCGCATCGCCGACCGCTACGGCGTGTCCGGCACCGAGATCCTCGTCGAGGCCGGCCGCCGCAAGCTGGTGGGCGGCCAGGAGGACCAGCTGATCGACATCGCCGTCGCGCTGGCCGGCACGCCATGACACCGACTGGGACCACGATCGGCTGGCAGCTGGGAGCGGCTGGTGCCTCCGAGCTGACCGATTTGATGGTGTTGCCCGCTGACTCGACGCTCGCGTCGGGCGACGAGGCCGTTCCGCAGGTGGCGCCGCAGATCATGTTTCTGCTCCGGGAAGACCTCGGGGGGCCCGGGCTCACCGCCGCCGGCGTCTGCGCCGCCGCCTCCGTGGCCGCCGGTCTGGCCGTCACCGCCGCCGACGGCTCCACCGTCACCGGGGTCCGCATCGCCGCCCATGCCCTGCCCTGCGACTTCGATCTCTCGCTGGTGGGCGCGCTGCTCGAACTCGACGGCGACGTGGTCGCCACCGCCGCCGGAGCGGCGATCGCCGGCCACCCGGCCGAGGCGGTGGCCCGGTTCGCCAACGAGCGGGCCGCCAACGGGGAACGGCCGTTGCGGCGGGGCCAGCTCGTCGGCTCGGGCCTCCTCATGGCGCCCCGGCCCGTGACCGGACCTGGCGAGGCGGCGGCGGTGTTCGGCCGCCTCGGCACCGTCAGCGTCACGGTCGCGTGACCGTGCTCGGCCCGGCGACCACGGCGGGCCGCGTTCCGCCGGCCGACGACGTGGTCAGCGCCCTCCGTCGCATGATCCTCGTCGGTGAGCTGGCGCCGGGGGCGCAGCCCACGCAGGACCAGCTGGCGCAGCGGCTCGGCGTCTCGACCATGCCCGTCCGCAAGGCACTGCTGCAACTGGCCGCCGAGGGGCTCATCGAGGTCTCGCCCCGCCGGTCGTTCCGGGTCGTCCAGACCACGCCTGACGACATCCGCGACGTCTACTGGATTCAGGCCCGCATCGCCGGCCAACTCGCCCACCGGGCCGCCCAGGTGGTCGACGGCGACGGGCTGGCCGCACTGGCCAAGGCCCACGACCACTTCTCCGAGGTCTGCGCCACCGGGCGGCCCGCCGACCTGGAGGCCGCCAACTGGCGCTTCCACCGGATCGTCAACCGGGCCGCCGCCTCGCCCAAGCTGCTGCTCACCCTGCGGACGGCGCTGCGGTTCATCCCCGACGACTTCTACTGCCTCGTGCCCGACTGGGCGCCGGTGTCGGAGCGGGGCCACCGCCGCATCCTCGACGCCCTGGCGGCGAAGGACCCCGACGAGGCCCGGGCGGCGGCCGAGGACCACGTGCGGGAGGCGGCCGAACTGCTCCTCTCCTCGTTCTCCGCCAAAGGTTTCTGGCAGGCGCCGATCGCCCCCGCCATGGAGGTGGCCCGATGACCGGCGCGGCGACGGGCCCCCTCGCCAGCGTCCGGGTGCTCGACTTCTGCCACTTCCTGGCCGGGCCCTACGCCGCCCTGGCCCTGGCCGACCTCGGCGCCGACGTGATCAAGGTCGAGGACCCCGGCCACCCCGACGAGGCCCGCCGGGTCGGCCCCTGCTTCGACGGCGGCGAGTCGGTGTACTTCCGGTCCCTCAACTGGGCCAAGCGCTCCGTCGGGCTCCGGCTGGCGTCCCCCCAGGGGCGGGCCGTGGCCCTCGATCTCGTGGCCGGCGCCGACGTGGTGCTCGACAACTACCGCCCCGGGGTCATGGCCAAGCTCGGCCTCGACCACGACACCCTGGCGGCGGTCAACCCCCGCATCGTCACGGTGTCACTGAGCGGGTTCGGGGCCACCGGCCCGTCGGCCGCCCGGCCGGGCTACGACTACACCATCCAGGCCCTGGCCGGCGTCATGAGCCTGACCGGCGAA
>JAUZEX010000083.1 GCA_030838815.1 Actinomycetota bacterium | reverse complement strand
CTCGGAGCTGGCTGCAGCTCGGGCGGGACGCCGTCAGCGGCCAAGGACAAGGTCCCGGCGGCGGCCGCCACCGAAGCCTTCGCCCGGCTCGACCCGCCGACCTTCGCCGACCGCATGGGGGACACGGGCGCGGTGCTGATCAACGTGCACGTCCCCTACGAAGGCGAGCTGGCGCACACCGACGCCTTCATTCCCTTCGACCACATCGTCGGCGACGCCCGCCTGCCGAAAGACAAGGACACGGAGGTCCTGCTCTACTGCCGCTCGGGGAGGATGTCGGAGATCGCCGCCACCGCCCTCCACACGGCGGGCTACACGCGTCTGGCCCACCTCGAGGGCGGCATGCGGGGCTGGGAGGCCGCTGGCCGCAAGCTGATCCAGAACCCCGCCCACGCCACGGAGACGACGGCCACGCACCCGATGTAGCGCCGGCCTTCGCCGCTGCCGGACAAGCGCCGTCAGACCCCGGCGCCCCACAGGGCGTGGAGCCAGCCGGCGGTGGGGACGCACGCCGGGTGGACGGGCCCCCGGGTGTACCTCGGCCGGCTGACGCCGGGACGCAGGCCGTACATCAGCCGGAGCCAGTCGTCGACCGACGGCGTCGCCGCAACGTCCTGCTCGTCCAGGTCGTCGAAGGTGGTCGTGTAGGGCGGCACAATGGTGAGGCTCATGGCGCGCTCCTCGTTGTCGCTTCAGCCGATCGGCCTGAGCCAGGACCCTACGGGCACCCTCCGCGGCGCGTCCCTCGCCCCGCTGACAACGGGACTGTCAACGCCCCGACAGAACACTGCGAAGGGCCCGGTTGCCACTGTCACACCCGGGCGCGAACATACGTTCGTGACCGGTGACGGTGCGACCATCCTCCATGCGGACCTCGACGCCTTCTACGCCGCGGTCGAGCAGCGCGACGACCCCCGGTTGCGGGGCCGGCCGGTCATCGTCGGCGGGGGAGTGGTGCTCGCCGCCAGCTACGAGGCCAAGGCGTTCGGGGTCCGGACGGCGATGGGGTCCACCCAGGCCCGCCGGCTGTGCCCCGGGGCGGTGGTCGTGCGGCCCCGCATCGACGCCTACGTCGAAGCCAGCCGGGCGGTGTTCGCCGTCTTCGACGACACCACACCGCTGGTCGAGGGCCTGTCGATCGACGAGGCGTTCCTCGACGTCGCCGGGTTGCGCCGCGTCGCCGGTTCCCCGGTGGCGATCGCCGAGCGCCTCCGGCGGGCCGTCCGGGAGCGGGTCGGCCTGGCCATCACCGTAGGGGTGGCCCGGACGAAGTTCCTGGCCAAGGTGGCGAGCGGCGTCGCCAAGCCCGACGGGCTCCTGGTCGTGGCGCCCGACGGCGAACTCGCCTTCCTCCATCCGCTGCCGGTGGAGCGGCTGTGGGGCGTCGGACGGGTGACGGCGGCCAAGCTCCGTGGCCGGGGCATCACCACCGTGGGGGAGGTGGCGGCGTTGCCGGAGCCGGTGCTGGTCTCGATGCTCGGCCCGGCCTCGGGCCGCCACCTCCACGCCCTGGCCCACAACAGGGATCCCCGCCTGGTGCAGGTCGGACGCCGGCGCCGGTCGGTCGGCTCCCAGCACGCGCTCGGCCGACCGGCCGCCGTGGCCGGACATTCGCCGGCCGCGGTCGACGCCGTTCTCGTTTCGCTGGTCGACCGGGTCACCGGCCGGCTGCGGAAGGCGGGCCGGGTCGGGCGCACCGTCGTCCTGCGGCTCCGTTTCGACGATTTCTCCCGCGTCACCCGCTCCCACACCCTGCCCCGGGCCACCGACCGCACGGACGCCGTCCTCCACACCGCCCGCGACCTGCTGGGCACGGCCCAGCCCCTCATCCATGCCCGGGGCCTGACCCTGGTCGGTATCGCCGTCGCCAACCTCGACGACGACGACGCCGTGCAGCAGCTCCTGCCCTTCGATCGCCGCCACGGCACCGGCGGCGCGCTCGACACCGCCCTCGACGACGTCCGGGCCCGCTTCGGTTCCACCGCCGTGACCCGGGCCGTCCTCCTCGGCCACGACGACCACATCTCGGTCCCCCCTGCTGCCCGACTAACCCTTTAAGCGGCACCGGTGCCGGAGGCTCCTGCATCCGCCCCTTGACCGTCACGCCGGCTGCGTATCGTCACCTGGGGCTGGCGGGCGACGGAGCCCGGCCCAGAGGGCGGGAAGTACGATCGGGTCATGTCAGGTACGGGTCTGGCCATGGCAGTTCCGGACTGGGAGCGGGTCGAAGATCCTCCCGGGCAACGGGCCGAACTGCTCGGTGGAGCCGTCCGGATGAACCCTGCCCCCCGGCCCGTCCATCAGCAGGTGGTGCGGCTGCTCACCAATGCGCTCGCCGGTGCCGCCGGCCCGGGCCACCTGGCGGTGTTCGACTCGGAGTGGCGCCTGCCCACCGAGGACCGTGCGTCGCTGTATCACGCTCCCCGCCCCGACGTCCTCGTCGCCCCCGGTTCCGCCCTGCGGGGCCAGGTGGCCCTGATCGGCACGCCGCCGTTGGTCGTCGTCGAAGTGCTCTCGCCCGGGAACCGCAAGCCCGACATCGTCGACAAGCGGGCCGTGTACTTCTCGCACGGTGCCGGCCACTACGTCAAGTGAGCATCTCGGACGACGAACGGCACGTGGCCATCGTCTGGTATCGCCGTGGGACGGTCGGGTGGGAGGAGGCGGCGTCCGCCCGAGGGGGCACAGCGCTGGAGATCGACGACCCCTTCCCGCTCCACCTCCGGCCCGACGATCTGCTCTTCTGAGCGCCGTCGCCGGAGCACGGTACGGTTCCCCGGTGACTCTGGAGGACCTGGCCGCTGAGCTGCGCCGCTTCGCCGCCGAGCGGGACTGGGAGCGGTTCCACACGCCGAAGAACCTGGCCGTCTCGCTGGCGGTAGAGGTGGGAGAGCTGCTCGAGCACGTCCAGTGGGGGAGCGACGAGGAGATCGCGGCGGCCGTGGGGACGCCGGAAGGGCGGGCCGCGCTGTCCGAGGAACTGGCCGACGTCTTCATCTACCTCGTGCGCCTCGCCGACGTCGTCGGCGTCGACCTGCTCGACGCCGCCTCGGCCAAGATCGCGGCCAACGCCGATCGGTACCCGGCCGACGAGGTACGGGGCTCGGCCGTCAAGCGGTCGCACTGATCATCGCCGCGGGCGACGGCCGCGGCCGGCCGGGGTCGTGTCGGCGTCATACACGCTATCCTCAGTGTATGACGATGCTCAGCTTCCGCGTCGATGACAACGACGCGGCCGAGGCCCAACGATGGGCGGAACGGCTTGGCGTAGACCGTTCCGAGCTCCTCCGCGAGGCCCTCCGCCAGCATTTGCTCCGACTGGCGAGCGAGAACGACGCCCGGACATGGGCCGAGCACCCGCTCGAGGAGGGAGAGGCGACGCTGTCCGTCATCGCTGACTGGGGCCCGGCTGAAGACTGGTCGGACTGGGCCGATGCAACGGGGTGAGGTGTGGTTTGCCGCCACCCCGGGCGGTGACCGTCCCGTGCTCGTCCTCACGCGTGACCCGGTGGCGGACCGGATCGGGTCGGTGGTCGTGGCCGCGCTCACCCGTACCCGGCGGGGCCTCGTCTCCGAGCTCGACCTGACGGCGGCGGCCGATGGCGTACCGACCGACTGTGTCGTCAACTTCGACAATGTCCATACGCTGCGGCGGGAAATGCTCCGCCTCCCGGTCACCGCCCTGTCCCCCGCCAGGATGGCGCAGGCCTGCCGCACCCTCGCCGCCGCGACCGGCTGCTGACCCCTCGTCGGCCAACCTGGCGCGCACTGATCCGGGAGCCTGAAATTTTCTTTCCCCGGGATGTCGAGAATCCGAGGAGGGCTCCGACATCAGGGTGAGCGGGGCAACGAGACCCCGCCGGATCGGGAAGGATTCCACGATGCGATTCATGCTGCTGCAGAACTACGGACAGGTCGAGTCGGACTGCGCCCCCATGACGGAGTGGAGCCCCGAGGACATCAAGGCCCACATCGACTTCCAGCACGCCCTCAACGCCGAGCTCCT
>JAUZEX010000070.1 GCA_030838815.1 Actinomycetota bacterium | reverse complement strand
CCACCTCCCGCATCATCCTGAAGAACATCCGGCTCCTGATGGAGCGCTCGAATCAAACGGTCAAGCGGGTCCGGGCCGTCGCCTGCGAACGAGGGTTGATGGTGCCGCTTCACCGGTACTTCCTCGCGCTCGGCTTCAATGAGATCCATGTCCAGCCGGTGTACGACGAGGGCGGGATCAGCGACACGATGAGCGGGCCGGAAATGGCCGAGTGTCTGGCGTGGTACCGAGACCGGCTCCTGGAGGGAACAGTCCTGGGGGTCATGCCGTTCGAGGGGATCCTGGAGCGTCTCGTCCACCGGCGCCGGGCCGTGACGAGCTGGTACCCCTGCACCGCGGGGCGCTCGGCCCTCGGCGTCGGGCCCGACGGTCGCATCTACCCCTGTCACCACTTTCTGGAGGAAGGTCGCTACCAGCTCGGCCATGTGAGGGAAGGCCTGCCCGGCATTGAGGCGCGCCGCTCGTTCTTCCTGCGGGTCGACCAGCGGGAGCCCTGCCGTTCCTGCTGGGCCCGTCACGCCTGCGGAGGCGAGTGCTACCACCGGGCGGCGACCGCCGGGGTCGGCTACACCGGGGTCCTCCCCGACGTCTGCCGGAACCGCAAGTCGCTCATCGGCCTCGTCCTCGAGGTCTTCGCCGACCTAGCCACCGTCCGTCCCGACGTGTTGCGCCGGCTGGCGGCGAAGGACTTCAGCGCCGTGGCCCCCCAGGAGCAGGCCTTCGCCGCCCGCGGCCTAGGGGCCTACCGGTCATGAGCACCACCGAGCCAGCCGCCGCCGCGACGGAGCGGGACCCGACCCGGCTGGCCGAAGCCGTCGGCTGGTTGGCCGAGCACGCCGACGAGAACCTGGGCACCGAGATGGTCGTGCAGCGGGCCGGTTCGGATCCCGCCTGGGACATCCGCGTCAGCCGCCCGCACGGTCAGCTGAGCGGCGTCTCGGCTTCGACGCCGGGCGGGCAGTGGTTCCTGGAGGCGGACGGGCCCGAGGCGGTGGGCGAACTGGTGTCGGCGGTTCTCCCCTCCGACGCAGCGCGGTGGCCGGCCAAGGTGACCGCCTCCGGGAAGGTCAAGGTCTGGCTCCGGCCCCGGCTGCTTGAGCGCAGCGCGGTCGTCAACCGGGAGCACGACCTGTTGGCCATGGTCTGCCGCAAGCCGCCCGACGGTGGGGAGGGACGCTGGGCCGGCGCGTCGGACCGCCCGGCGCTCGAGCGCTACCAGGCCGCCTACAACCAGGAACGGAGAACCACGACCGCGCCCGACTGGTCCGCACTCCTGCGCCGCCCGGTTGTCGCGGTGCTGGAGGAGGACGGCCGGATCGTCGCCGTGGTCAAGCGGACGGGCGACACCACCCGCTACGCAACCATCGGCGGCACGTGGACGGACCCCGGCGGCCGTCGGCGGGGGCTGGGCGGTCGCCTCACCGCCTTCATCGTGGGCAGCCTGCTGCTGGAACGACCGGCCGTCCACCTCATCGTCGACGACGACAACACCGCCGCCATCGCCCTGTACCGCTCGCTCGGCTTCGAAGAGACCGGCCGCTGCTACATGGCCTACCTGTCACCGGCCGGCGCCGGAAAGCCGCCCACCGACCCCGAGCCAGCACAATGAGCGGCTACGGGCAGAACCTGGCGGAGCCGCCGCCACGGCCTGAATTCCTGGGCAGGCCGGAGGAGACCGCCAAGGCGGTGCGGGCCGGAACCCACCGGGTGCGGAGCCTCGAAGCCACCGAGGTGACGGCCATGACGGCGGCCCGAGCGGCGGGGATGACCCGCCTTGCGGAGCTCACCGGGCTCGACCGGCTCGGCATCCCGGTCTTCAGCTCCATGCGACCGGCCGCGGAGGCCGGCAGCCTCACGGTGACCGGGGGCAAGGGAGCTTCGACGCGGGCTGCCCGCCTGTCGGCGCTGCTCGAGGCGGTGGAGCGCCACTGCGGAGAGCGCCAGGGCCGGACCGGTGTGGTGGCCACGCGCCAGGAGTTGCACACCCGGGTGACGACGCTCGACCCCGCCGCGCTCATCCTCTCGGCCGGCCACGGCTATCGCGACGACGTCCTCCTCGAGTGGTGGCCCACTCGGGACGTCGACCGGGACGAGGTGGTGATGATCCCGGCGGTGGCCGTCCTCTGTCCCTACCGGCTGGGACCCTTCCTGTTCCGCTGGAGCTCGAACGGCCTGGCGGCGGGCAACAGCCTCCCCGAGGCGTTTCTCCACGGGCTCCTGGAGGTCATCGAACGGGACGCCACCTCCTTCGGCGAGACGGTGTTGGACGGGCCGCTGCTCGACACCGCGTCGCTGGCCCCGGGTGAGGCCTCCGATCTCGTGGCCCGCTTCGCCGCCGCCGGGATCGACACCTGGGTCCGCGTCTTCACCACCGAGGTCGGCATCCCCACCTTCCACGTCGTCCTCGACGACCGGGAGCGCCGCGATCCTCTGTTGATCAACGGCGGCTTCGGCTGTCACCTCGACCCGGCCGTGGGTCTCACCCGGGCGTTGACGGAAGCGGCGCTGTCCCGGGCGAGCGTCATCGCCGGGGCACGGGAGGACCTCGCGGACATGGCCGTCAAACGCGACCTCGGCTATGACCGGCTGAAGGAAGGCTTCGCCCGCTGGTTCCGCGCCGACCGGCCCCGGGTGCCGCTCGCCGATCACCGGGACCTGAGCACGGACAGCATCGCCGGTGATCTCGACGTCCTCCTGTCCCGGCTGCGGGGCGCCCGCTTCAACCGGGTCCTTGCCGCCGACCTCTCGTTGCCCGGCCTCGGTTTCTGCGTCACCCGGGCCGTCGTCCCGGGCATGGAGCTGCGCCACATCGACCGCGGCCGGATGGGGCCCCGGCTGGCCCGGCGGGTGGACGCGGCGGCGTGACCGGATCCACGGTCGTCTTCCTCGGGCCGTCGCTGGCGCCGCGGCTCGTCCCCCGTCACCCGGCCCTCCGCTACCTCCCGCCCGTGCGTCGGGGCGACCTTCCCGCCCTCCTCGGCCGGTCCCCGCTGCCCGCTCGCATCGCCGTCATCGACGGCGAGTTCGGCCAGTCGCTCTCCGTTTCCGTCACCGAGCTTCGCGACGCCCTGCGGGGAGGTGTCGAGGTGTGGGGCGCCTCCTCCATGGGTGCCCTCCGGGCGGCCGAGTGTTCTGTCCTGGGCATGCGAGGCGTCGGCTGGATCTTCGACCAGTACGCCGGCGGAGTGCTGGAAGCCGACGACGAAGTGGCACTCCTCTTCGACCCCGACGGGTTCCGGCCCCTCACCGTGCCGCTGGTCAACGTGCGCTGGGCCCTACGCCTGGCCGTGCCCGCCGGTGCCGTCCCGGCCTCGGTCGCTCCGGACGTGCTGGCCGCCGCCCGAGCCCTGCACTTCGAGGAGCGGACCTGGCCGGCGTTGTGCCGCCTCCCCGGCGATCCCCGTCCGGTGAGCGCTGCTCGAGCCCTCGCCTGCTTCGCCGGTGCCCACCCGACGGCCTGCGACCGCAAGGCCCTCGACGCTCTCCTGCTCTTGTCCACCCTCACACGCCTTGCCGAAGAGGTGCCCGATGCGGCGGCCTGAACTGCCCTGTCTCGGTCTCGGCGCCGGGCTGTCACCGGACCAGCTCCCCGACGTGCTGGCCTTGGCCGGGGGGACGCTCCCCGCCGATTACGTCGAGCTGTTCTTCGACGAACCCGCCCGGCTCGACGATGCCCTGGCCCTCCTGCCGCAGGGAACACCGGCGGTCCTCCACGGCAGCGCCCTTTCCCCCGCCGGCGCGGACGGAGTCCCTGCCGAGCTCGTATGCGAGACCCGCAGGGTGGCCGACCGGATGGGCGCTGTGTGGGTCCTCGAGGACCTGGCCGTGTGGCGGCTCGACAGAGAGCGGCCGGTCGGTTCCCCGTTCTGGCCTCCGGTGTTCGACGACGAGCTGGTGGAGCTGGTTGCGTCCCGGTTGCCGTCGCTGG